>JBDRAP010000050.1:0-22902 GCA_043823615.1 bacterium | reverse complement strand
AAGTAAAGAGCCATCTGACAGGTAGCCTCCAGGTTTGAACCCGGATGAGCACTTATAAAATAATTTACAAGATATTGCTTTTTATTTAATTCCTTATTTATCTTCCTGAACCTTGCCTCAAATTTTTCGTATACCTTGAACGATGGCTTATTCATCAGATTGAGTACCGAGTCTGAGGTATGTTCAGGTGCTACCTTTAGCTGTCCACCAACATGATGCTTGCAGAGTATCTTTAAGTACTTTTCTGCCTCATTTTCGACCAACAGGTCATACCTTATTCCGCTTGCTACAAACAGGTGATTTACCTTTGGATTTTTCATCACCTCAGTCCACATATTCATGGTCTGTCCATAACCGGTTTTCAATTCCCTGCACCTTGTTGGAATAAGACACATCTTCCCTTTGCAAGCACCCCTTGTTGCCCAGTGCTTACAACTTGCCTGATACAGATTAGCGGTTGGTCCGCCAATATCTGTAATTGTTCCCTTAAATTCCTTAAGATTAGCAATAGTTTCTATTTCTTTAACAATAGACTGGCTGCTTCTGCTCTGAACTATTCGTCCCTGATGGGCATACAGGCTGCAAAAGCTGCACTGTCCGCAACAGCCACGATGGGAAGTAACTGAGAATCTTACGATTTCAAACCCAGGCACACCACCGTCTTTATCATAAACAGGATGCCACCTTCTGACAAAAGGGAGAAGATAGATGTGATCCAATTCTTCTGTGCTTAAGGGCAAGGCAGCAGGAAATTGAACAACAAACCTGTTGCCATGTGGCTGAATAACGGCTTTACTGTGAAAAGGGTCGCATTCTTTGTACCATAATTCAAAAGCTTCATTAAACTTTCGTTTATTTGTTCTTACATCCTCGAATGAAGGAATGACAACCGCATCATTCAATGTTTCTATATCCTTTTTAATTATAGTCGTACCGCAAATACCCTCCAAATCCTCTCCGCATCTCAATCGTTTGGCTATTTCAACAACCTGTCTCTCACCCATGCCATAGACCAGAATATCAGCCCTGGAATCTACTAATATAGATGCCCTTACCTCATCAGACCAGTGATCATAGTGAGCCAGTCTTCGCAGGCTTGCCTCTATGCCTCCCAGAACAATAGGGGTATCAGGAAACGCCTCCCTTACCCTGTTGGAATAGACAATTGATGCCCGATTAGGACGCAAGCCTGGTTTTCCGCTAGGTGAATAATCATCTGATTTCCTCTTATTTCTTGTAGTTGTATGATTGGCTATAATTGAATCAAGATTGCCGGCAGTAATCCCAAAAAATAGCCTTGGCTTGCCCAATCTCGCAAAGTCATGGGGTAGCACCCCTGGCACAATATTTTTCCAATCAGGCTGGCTAATAACACCCACCCTAAACCCTGCATCCTCTAATACCCTGCCAATAATTGCTGTACCATAAGAAGGGTGGTCAACATAGGCATCACCAGTAATAAGGATTATGTCCAATTCCTTCCATCCTCGATCCTTCATGTCATCTTTGGATATGGGCAAGAATTCAGATTTTTTGCTCAGATTATAAGACATTATAACACGCTCCATGGACATCTTAATAAGATATTGTCAATTATACCATAAAACTTACCATATGGCAATACTATTTTAGCAGCAAGTTGATAATGCCTCAATCATTCGTAGTAGCAAAATAACGCAACCTAAAGGTTGCGACTACCAATTTTCACTTTGGCATTACACTGCTGAGATTTTCCTTGACACGGTTTGAGGTTTATGCTATATTAATAACTCAGTGAACAGGTATTGTTAGCAGTACATGCAGCCTTGTCAGTGGTTTATTAGTAAGAGTACCCCCCTGATAGCTGATTGCTGATTGCTGATTGCTAATTGCTGATTGCTGACAGCTGAACGCTTATTTTAGGAGGTATGTAGAAATGATTCGATTAATGTTAGCCATGTTATTTTTATTGGGGTTGCCGGTCTCTGCTTTTTGCGGGGTATTGGTTGATTCCGGAGAGCAATTTCTGGGCATTACTCAAGTATCGCTTTCATGGGGTGATTATGATAAGGATGGAGACCTTGATCTGGCTGTATGCGGGCTGGATAAGACCGGACAACCGGTAACCAAGGTTTACAGAAATGAGCCGGGAAGTGTGACCACCTTCCAAGAGGATATGAATCAAAAGATAATTGGTGTCTCTTATGGAAAGATTAACTGGAATGATTATAATAACGACGGGCGATTGGATCTATCTGTAGCCGGATATAATGCGGATAGGCAGCCTGTTTCAAAGGTATACCAAAATGTAGATGGCATTCTTATTGAGGATACCACGCAACACCCTCCAATCCGCTATGGCTCTGTTGCCTGGACAGATAGTGATAAGGATGGGGAACGGGATTCCTATTGTATGGCTGGGTGTGATGAAGTTACCAACTGGCAGCCGTATACCAAGATATACAGAAAAACTAAGGATGGGGAGTTTATTGAAGACGCTCAAGCATTAATAAGCACCTATTATGGCTCGATTGCTTGGGGAGATTTTGATGGGGATGGCGATCTTGACCTTGTTGTAGGTGGCTGGCTGCCTGATGGGGCGATCATGAAGGTATATAATAATGATAAGGGCAAGTTTGTGGAGGATACAAGGCAAAAACTTACACCTGTTTTCCATTCCTCAATGGCTTTCGGGGATTATGATGGGGATGGTACTCTTGACTTGATTGTTGCAGGACAAACCATGTCCGGCAGCCGCACCACAACCCTGTATAAAAATGAGGCCGGCACACTTACAGTGGATACAACTCAAAACCTGCCCGGGGTTATCTTCTGTTGCGTGAATTGGATTGATTATGATCATGACGGCGATATTGATCTGGCTCTGGCCGGAGAGAATGCCACAGGCACACCAATCCTCAAGCTCTATAATAATGAGCAAGCCATACCAGTACCCATTCATCGGATAACCATTGTTGCCAACGGAATATCTCAGGGAGAACAAATAACCTTAACCACAGATGGTACCCTATCTTTAGAAGCAAGGGGGTATGATGAGGCAGGGAATTTTGTCAAAAATATTTCGGTTCAATGGGAGATTTGTGGAGATATTGGTGCATTGTCAACAAGAAGGGCACCAATGGTTAGATTTGACCCAAAAAGGCCAGGCACAGGAAGCATTATTGCCCGGGATGGCAAGGGGCATATCGCTCAATTAGACAACATTATTGTTTCATCAGGAGCAATTCACCATTTAACAGTAACAGACATGGATAATAACCCTATACAACATGTGTCTTTGGTAGCAGGGGATGCTATTACCTTGAGTGCTGCCTGCTATGATGCAGACAATAACCCACTCGGATTGGCTCAGTCCAACTGGGAGGTAAATGGGGATATTGGCACACTGTCAGACAGTATGGGAACTACAGCTACATTTAGAGCCATGAGGATTGGTACGGGTTCAATTGTAATTACAGATACAGGGGATCATCGCGGCTCTACCGGGATAATTGCGGTTAATTCTGGTGCCCTTGCATACCTCGAAATTGCACCGATTCAAACCCAAATAGTGGAGGAAGTGTTTGAGGTAAAGATCCTTGCCTGTGATGCCATGGGTAATCCTATAAACGATCAGTTTGGACCCGTTGTTTTACTTGATTCTGCTGGTACGATGGGAAGCGTTACCCTGATGCTTGAGAATGGAATAGCCATTGGGAGTGTGTCAATCCCAACCATTTCAAAAACAAGCATTATTGCCAAAACGAATGGTAAGGAAGGCAAAAGTAACATATTCAGTGTCATTGGCGGACAGGTAATTGGCGGGATGTATAGGGATGTTGAAGAGACACAAAAGATTTCTATGGCAGGCGTACCTATCAAGGCATACAGGATATTAGAGACTAACGAGTTGGTGCTAAAGGGTACAACCTCGACCAATGCGGCTGGAGATTATGAAATCAATGGCTTGCCAAGGGGGACATACACGGTGGCAATTATTCCCCCAGTTAATTACCGTCCAATGATGGCTACCAAGATAGCCAAGATTTCAACAACACCTGGGTTCAAGGGGGCACCGGCTCTGACAAGCAGGCTTTTGGGGGTAAACTTTGTATTACTGTCGCTGTATGAAGATTTGAACAGCATGGTTGTCTATCCCAATCCATTATTGCTGACACAGGGACAAGCAGCCTTTACCTTTGGCAACCTTCCTACTGCTCATTGTATTTGTATCAAGATATACAATATTGCCGGTGAACTGGTGTATGAAAAGGGGCAACAATCGCCTGTTGCTGATAAATTGACATGGGGTGCAATCAACAGCGACAACGATCATGTTGCCAGTGGTGTTTACATCTTTCTGGTTGAGGACGAGACCACCGGACAGCAGAGAAAGGGTAAGATTGCGGTGGTAAGGTAGTAGTTCAGGGAGGCTCTCCTCCTTGCCCCACGCCAACTGAGGGATATCGAAATGGAAAATGGAAAACCCATACTCCCCGCCAGCTAAGGGACATCGACAGGCTGTTACAGAACTGATAATCAGCGTCAACACCGCACCATATATGGTGCCCGCTGATGAGATTAGCACAATATGCTGTATGCTTCTCGTACCAAATTCCTATTCCGTAACAGCCTGTCGAGTGACAGGATATTCTCCATGAATTTACAAAAAATTGAAGTAGAAATACAAAAGATTCTTAAAGAAGATGAAAGGCACATCAGCCGGGTAGTTGATTATCTTCTTTCATCTGCTATCGATAATCATGCAAGCGATATTCATTTAGAGCCTCAAAAAGATAGTCTTAATGTCAGGTATCGGATAGATGGTATCTTGCATGATGTAGCAAAATTATCCAGGAATATAGAAGATCAATTAATTTCACGGCTAAAGGTAATATCAAAATTAGTCATTTATAAGAAAAAGGTACCCCAGGATGGTAGAATTACAACCAAGTATGGCGACCTGCGGGTTTCTTTCCTGCCTACTATTCATGGTGAAAAGGTAGTCATCAGGGTAATTTCAGGGAAAAAGGAATTTTTAACCTTGGAAAGTATAGGTCTTTCAGATTATATGAGGAAAGAATTACAACGGCTTTTAATCTCTTCACAAGGAATGATTCTCCTTACAGGTCCTGCAGGAAGCGGCAAAACAACTACTATTTATGCCGGCTTAAAATACATCCATGATATGATTGGTGATAAGGTCAACATTACTACCTGTGAGGATCCGGTAGAATACGATTTAGTATTTGCTACTCAAACACAGGTTAATCCTGCCGCCGGGTTTACATTCCCGCAAGGACTACGCTCTATCCTAAGACAGGATCCGAATGTAATTATGCTTGGAGAAATTCGTGATCATCAGACAGCAGAAATTGCTATTCAATCCGGCTTTACAGGACACCTTGTCATAACTACTATTCATAGTGGACTAACTACGGGTGTATTTTCACGACTTATTAATATGGGAATTGAACCCTATCAGGTTGCCTCTGCGGTTACCGGAGTATTGGCTCAGCGGTTAGTAAGGATATTGTGTCCGAGATGTAAAGAGAGTTATCAGCCATCGCAAGAGTTATTGGATGAATTGAAAATCGAAAACCAAAAATTCTTTAAACCCAGAGGTTGTCAGGAATGTGGTGAAACGGGTTACAAGGGTAGAACCGGACTATTTGAACTATTGGCAGTATCTGATGAAATAGAGGAATTAGTTGCTAACAGGGTAACCGACAGGGAGTTAAGAGAAAAGGCAATCGCATTGGGAATGAAGACATTAAAAGAAGATGGAATAGAAAAGGCATTAGCAGGCATAACATCTTTAGAGGAGATTTTGAGGGTAATTTGATGAGACACATATTTGAGTGGATAGATTTAATAAATGTCTTAAACTATTGGCTTAGGGTTAGGGGTCAACGAGTTATCTTGATTAATATTATCAGACAGCTTGCATTAATGATTAAGATGGATTTGTCCATAACAGAAGGATTGGCAATCCTAACTCAAGACCTGCCGGCACGATTCTTTATGAAAGAAATTAAAGGGATTATAAGTGATATAGAAGAGGGAAATTCTATATCTGAATCACTTAAAAAACACCCACGACTTTTCCCTGAATCATACCTGCCAATGATTAAGATAGGTGAACAAAGCGGAAATTTACACAAAATATTAGAGTTTTCAGTAGGGTATTTAGAGCAAACAGAAGAAACAAGACAAAAAATAGGTATTGCCTTAGCATACCCCGGACAGCTAATGCTCATAGCCATGGGAATATTTGTTTTTATCCAAACCTTTGTCATACCAGCTTTTGATGAGGTCTATTCATCATTTGGGCAAGCATTACCCCTGCCAAGCCAGATTGTTTTCAAAGCCTTCACCTTATTCGCAGATTATATGGTTCCGTGTCTTATTATCTTTGGGGTAATACTTTTTGTTCTTATATTGACCAGAAGATTGATATTCGTAGAGAGATTACTTTTATTAGTACCATTCTTTGGTCAACTCTTGCAAAAAAAGGCACAATATCAGCAGAGGACTTTATTCTATTTAATCGACAATTGGCTTCGATGATAAAAATTGATCTACCCATCCCTGATAGTTTAGAAAAAATATCAGCTACAATGCGAAAGAAAAGGATAGGTAGTGTCTTAGAAGAGGTAACCAGAGACATAAGGAGCGGTTGGTCGTTTTCAAAGGCAATTGCAAGACAACAAGGGTATTTTCCTCCTCTTTATTTAAGTATGATTAAGGCAGGGGAAGAAACAGGTAATCTGTCTAAGGTGCTTCATCAACTTATATCTCACTTTCAGAAAATCACTAATTTGAGAAATAAGATTATAAATACCTTGATATATCCATCAATTCTTATTATCATATCTTTCATGGTAGTTATCTTTATACTTACCTTTACTGTCCCTATAGCCGTACTCAATAAAGGATTAGCAATTATTACAGATACATCAAATTTCTTAAAGGCTATTTGTATCACTAATAAACAAATGGAATCTGTTAAATGCATGGAATTTGATGAATTAAAAAATCACTCATTTATAGTCAATAAATTCAAGGGAGAGGTGAATATTAAAGACTATGAAGATGGACTAAAAGAGGTTATGGTTATTACAAAATGGGTAGGCTCAGTGGATGTGCATAAGAAGGTAAGCTTAGTTACCTTGATTACTAAAAAGGAGATAATAGTTCACCGCAGAGACGCAGAGGCACAGAGAATGGAAACTAATCAGATTGCAGATTAGAAAGCAAATTGATTTACCGGTAGTTTACAAAGAAGTCATAGAATTAAAAACAGTAGTGCCAATTCATGAGTCCCAGATTCTAATCTATCTAAAGATGATGGATAAGAGGCTTGGACTATTGATCAATTTCAATGTTTCTATCTTAAAGGATAGAAACAAGCGTAGGCCAATAAACTTTAAGTTTTTCTCTGTGCCTCTGCGTCTCTGCGGTTAGTTGAACTGTTACAAAAGGAGTAATGAAAAATGAGAAATTGGAGTAATCCCTCAGTTATCAGTGGTAGTCGCAGGCTTTAGCTTGCGTAAAAATAACGCAACCTATAAAGGTTGCGACTACCAATTCTCACCGATAACTAATGGATTGCAAATTGGAGATAAAGATGCGATTAAGGGATGAACGAGGAAGTTTTTATATCCTTGCAGTGGTAATTTGCACTGTTTTAAGTATCCTTTCACATATACTAATTACAAACATTTCAGCCGAATACCTGAAATGTAAGCGGATGGAGGATAAATTATATGCCTTTAATTTAGCAGAGGCAGGCATCGAAAAGGCTATCTGGAATCTAAAAAAAGGTAACAAGTATACCGGTGAGTCTGATACACCTTTAGGAAAAGGAAAATTCAGTGTCAACCTTGAGGAAAAAGGCAGTATGATATACATCACCTCTACTGGATACATCCAAAAAACAAAGGCAAAAGAAAAGGTGAAAGTGATAATAGATAAGGAAGATTTAGGATTAGAGTTATGGGAACAGAAATAATACTATTCCGACAATTCATGTTTTGTGTCATTTGTGAGATTCCTCGTCGCTGCGATCCTCGGAATGACAATGTGTTGGAGCAGTATTATGTCCCCTCACGAACAGGAGCATTTGCAAATGAATATCCTTGACATATTATTTCTTGCAGTTATAGCAATAAGTATTGTTCTCAGCATGATGAAGGGGCTGACTAGGGAGATATTTTCTCTGGCAGGGATTATTGCCGGGGTTGTTGTTGCCGGAAGAACATTTGAAAATGGAGCAATTCTTCTTCAGCAATGGATGCCTGCTCAGATAGCAAAGCCTGTTGCTTTTGCGATTATTTTTATTTTGGTGAATATTCTGGTAAATTTTGGCGGGATAATACTTCAAAAGATATTGAAAATTGTCTTGTTAGGATGGGTAGATAATCTTGGCGGAATAATCTTTGGGATAATCAGAGGGATGCTATTGGTTGGCGTAGCCATTATTGTTTTGCTAAAATTTCCAGTAGGAGCAAGCAAGGAATTAATGGATTCATCAAGCATTATCCCTGCCTTCAAGGCATTTCTTCAGCTTATCTGTCTTCTTCTCCCACCCGAATTTTCATCTGTTGTAAAGGCTGCAACCATTCTGAAAGGGGGCTAAATTACCACAGAGACAAGGATATCCTATCTGCTTTCCATCATAATGAGTCAATAAATATGTAGGGGCAACTTATAGGTTGCCCCTACATACATTACTATTTACTATCTACTTCCCATAGCCATTATCTCATCATAGGCTCGAATTACTTTATCCCTGATATTCATGGTTAGGTTGATGGCTATCTCTGCCTTTTGTGCAGCAATCATCACATCATGGATATTTTCTACCTCTCCGGAAACCAGCATCCGGGTGAGTGTATCAGATTGATTTTCCAGGGTATTTGCCTTTTGGAGACCCTGATTCAAAATATTGGAAAACGAATCCATGATGTTTTTGGCTGACGAAGCCGGCTTTGCAGCTGGCGAATATCTAAACATCTCTGGCATTGGCTGGTAACCATTTATATTTATCATGATTCCCCCCCTGTTCTCTGTACCTTTGCACCTCTTCTTCTCATAATCCTACCTCCCAATCTCTAAGGATTTCATCATCATTTGCTTTGCAGACCGCATAGCGGTAACATTAGCTTCGTATGCACGGGTTGCCTCTATCATATCTGTCATCTCTACCACAATATTTACATTTGGCAAAAGGACATATCCGTCCTTATCTGCATCCGGGTGATTGGGCTGATACTCCTTTCGCAGGGGTGAATCATCTGTGTCAATTCCAACCGCTCGTACTCCCTGTCCAATCCTCCAAACCGGAGCCCGGACAAATGGACCCAAATCAATGACAAATTGCGACTCTTTAGCCATAAATACAGGTTTTTGTCTTCTGTATGGGCCACCTGCTTCCGTCCTAGTACTATTTACATTAGCAATATTATTGGCAATAATATCCATTCGTAATTGTTCCGCAGAAAGTCCTGAACCAGAGGTATTAATGCTCGCAAAGAGTGCCATTATCTACCTCCTTTAATAACAGTGTTTAATAATTGAAACTTAGATGTTATTCTGGTAGTTATAGCCTCATATTGAATAGTATTTTTAGAAAGATCCGTCATCTCAGCATTAATATCTACATTATTACCATCGTTTTTATAAATCGTATCACCTTCAATCACAAGCCCGGCTGAGACCCGAGTGGGATCTGGCTCACCACCCCAGACAATATGCCTCGGATCCGTCACCTTGGTAACCATTTTTCCTTTTTCATGCAAAGCCTGTTGAAGATAATATTCATAAGTAACATGAGATTTTTTAAAACCAGGGGTGTTCACATTGGCAATATTATCCGAAATAACCCTTTGCCTGAGCATAGCAGCATCTAATCCCTTTTGGCAGATATTAATTGTTCTCATCGCACAGGTTGCTTCTAACATTTTTCACACCTCTATCCCTTTTATGTATATCGACAGCAAGATAGAAAAACTTAAATCTCATGTTTACCAAATAGGACATTTCTACTTTGGTATTACACAGAGCCAATTTTTTGTTGACTTTTCGGCTTAATTGTGGTATTATAATAAAAATTGGTAACTATTCAGGTAATCGGATTTATCGGATAAAACGGATAAAAAATATCTGCTCAATCCGCTTAATCCGATTACCAAAAGGAAATTTTATAAATGTTTAGTAAGTAATGGGTCAGTGAACTGGGGGAAATTGGACACACCCCCTCCCCCCTCTCAAGAGGATTACACACCCCCTCCCCCCTCTCAAGAGGGGATTTTCTGTATTCCCCTCTAATAAGAGGGGTTAGGGGTGTGTAATGTTCTACACTAAAACAGAAGATACCTTTTGCTAAGCAATTCCCCCCACTTCACTGACCCATTACTTTAGTAACTATATAGGTGATAAAAACTGTTTACAGTTATTTTTTAACTGACTGAACGCTTACCTGAATAGTTACAAAAATTGTATCTTAACTTATCAGACAACTACATTACAATCTTGCTGGAGGCAATCACCTTAAAATGTGTAAAATTCAGTTATTTAAGCTTAATTATGATGATCGTGAGGTACAGGCTGTGGCAGATGTTGTGAAAAGCGGCTGGATTACCATGGGTGAGAAGACTAAGGAATTTGAAAAAAGGTTTGGCGAATTTTTGGGTGATGAAATCAAGTGTACCGCTGTTTCAAGTGGCACTGCTGCCTTGCATATGGCATTACTTGCCCTTGGGGTTGGCGATCAAGCAAGAGATTGTAGAGCTTTTCAACCATATGCTGCCTGAATTTAAGCACAAAGAAACACACAAATATCTTGATCAAAGGATGTAAGAAAAATAATGAAAAGAACATTAGACATTATATTATCATTAGCTGCATTATTGTTGGCTTTACCCTTTAGTATTCCCATTATGCTTATATTAAAATTCACTGACAAGGGAAAGATTTTTTATGTTCAGCAACGGGTAGGTAAGGGAGGCAAGCTATTTGGAATTCTTAAATTTTCAACAATGGTTAAGAATAGTCCAAATATTGGTGCCGGTCTGCTGACAGTAGAAAATGATCCAAGGATCTTTCCCTTTGGAAGGTTCTTGCGCAAAACAAAACTCAACGAAATACCACAATTAATTAATATCCTTAAGGGAGAGATGAGTATTGTTGGGCCAAGGCCACAGGTACCAGCCCACTTTGATTTCTTTCCTGAGCATGTTAAAAAAGAATTAATCAAGATAAAACCCGGCTTAACAGGCATAGGCTCGATTGTGTTTCGTGACGAAGAGACTATGCTACATAACAATGGCAAATCTTATAACGAATATTACAAGGATGATATAGCCCCATACAAGGGTGAGCTTGAGCTTTGGTATATCAGGAATATGTCTCTGCGATTGGATCTTGTGCTTATTTTTTTAACAGCTTGGGTTATATTTTTTCCTAATAGCAGTATCTATGAAAGGGTACTAAGGGATTTGCCGCAGAGATGAGAAGGTTTGTGTAAGATTTATCCGCAGCTAACCGCAGAGGCGCAGAGACGCTGAGTATGGAAATTAATCAAATAACAGAAATTAGAACACAGAAAGCCAAAGAGGAAAAATCTGTAGTCTGTCATCTGTGCTCTGTAACCTGATTTATTCTCTGCGTCTTTGCGCCTCTGCGGTGAACTATTACCTTATGTTTATCCTGTATTAGGATTTCTTCATCCATTTTGTTTGATGTTCCTAATCTGTGAAATCTGTGGCTTATTTCTTGTCCCAGTCAAATTTTATTATATTCCGCTCAGTTTTAGAAAATTCTATACCAACCAAATATATCTTCTTGCCTGAATTCAAATACCTCTCATAATACCGTTTATCCTTTATCTGCTCTAATGCCGTATTTCTATCACTTCCTTGCTCTACTACCTTAAACTCAAATATTATTACCGACTTATCTGTCTTTATCGCCATATCTATTCTGCCACGATTGGTTGACTCTTCTACCTCCAAATCATATCCAAGTGAGGCAAATACGGCATAAAATATTGAGGCATAGTAGCCTTCGTACTTGTCTAATTCATTCTTCATATACCATTCATATGGTATGGCGGCAAAAAGTCTGAAAAATGTGTTCTTTAACAATTCAAAATCTAAATTCTTTATTGCCTCACAAACCCTTGATTGTGTATTCTCTTTAGTCTGGGCATCCTTATTTAAGTAAAATAACAAATAATCATTTAAGGCACTTTTAACCTCTAAATTTGGATAGGTTAATTCATATTCTATTTTTGCCTCTATCTGCTTTTTGTTCTTTATCGTTAGATACCCTGTCTGAAATAATAATGCCGCCGGCTCTATGAAATCTACATCAAACGCCCCTATTAATGACTCACCCGCCCTTATCTTTTCAAACTCTGGTATGTAATCCCTTCTCTCCTTCAATAGTTTCAATAAAAATGTCGGACTGCCTGTCTCAAACCAGTAATTTTTATACTCTTTGCCCGGGCTATCTAAAAATAATAGTATATCAAAAGGATTATATACCTTCTCCCCAAGCCAGGAATATCCATTATACCACAGTTTTACCTTTTCTAAATCTACTCCTTCCATGTATTCCTTGAATACCGTCTCTAAATCATTTTGAGTGTAGCCACAGATTGTTGAAAATCTTTCATCTAAGGTTATGTCTTTCAGGTTATTTAGTCCGGAGAATAATGATACCTTAGAAAATTTTGATACCCCTGTCAGCATCACAAATTTGATAGAGGCATCAACTGGCTTGAGAACAGAATATAGATTCTTCAACTCCTCCCTCATCTGCTCGGCAATCACGGAATTCTCTATGTTGTCTAATATCGGCTTGTCATATTCGTCTATGAGTACTATTACCTTCTCTTTATATTTTAATGCTGCCTTCATTATTAATTCCTCAAAACAACCTGATATTGTCTCGAATTTACACTTAACTCCTAATTTTTCCTGATTAATTTCTAAAATTTCATGTATTCTTTTGTTTAATTCTACCCTTTCTTTCGGTATCCCTACCCCAAAATCTATCTTTATTATCGGATATTTCCGGTTAAAATCCCATTTGTCTTCTATCCACAAGCCCTTAAATAGCTCTTCCCTACCCTCAAATAAACCCTTTATTGTGTCTATCAATAATGATTTACCAAATCTTCTCGGACGCGACAGGAAAAAGTATTTTCCATTATTTATAAGTTCATATATTATCTTCGTTTTGTCTACATAACAATAATTCTCGCTAATTATTTCACTAAATGTCTGAATTCCTATTGGTAATTTTTTCATTTTTTTCACCTCTTCATTCGCAAGTCGTCAAAAAAATCAACAAGAATTTCTACAATTTTCTCAACAGCCTTTCCGTCACCAAAGACATTCTGCTGTGATTTATCTGGATTAAACCCTGCCACTGCCTGAAGGATTAAGTCCTTATTCACACCAACCAGGATATTCCAACCGTCTTCTACCGTCTCCACCCACTCGGTATTTTCTCTCAAGGTAATGCACGGCACTTTAAAGAAATATGCCTCCTTCTGGACACCACCTGAGTCGGTTAGTATCTTTTTCGCATAATATTCTAACAGGAGAAAGTCAAAATACCCAACAGGGGTAATAATCTTCATATGAGAATTACCTTCTAATTTATCTAAAAGCCCGTAGTCTGCCAACGCCTTTTTGGTTCGTGGATGCACAGGGAAGACAACCTCTTCATTCAGGCTTATTAAGGCATCGACAATTGAGGCAAGGTTGTTGAAAATATCCGTGTTGCCTGCCCGATGAAGGGTTACAAGCAGATACTCCTTTTCTTCTATCCCTAACCGGGAAAGGATTTGTGATTTTGCCTTAGCTATTTCTATCGATTTAAGTGCCGCATCATACATCACATCACCGGTTAAATACACACCTTGCTCAATCCCTTCTTTTTTTGTAACTATTCAGATGTGTAATAAAGGAGAAAAGGGGAGAATGGGGAAATGGGGAAAATAGTCAAAAAATTTAAGTTTTTTCTCTCCACTTCTCCATTTTCTCCATTTCTCCTTATCTTACACATCTGAATAGCTGAATAGTTACATTTTTCATCATAATTTTCTTAATTCCCCTTCTTTTTCAGTATATTTATCTCCACAGCAAGCACATTGAGTAATTTCCTCAATAAAATGGAGCTTTTCGCCGCATTGGCACATCCAACCCACCTGTTTAGCGGGATTACCAATGACCATGGCATACGGTGGAATATCCTTCGTTACCACTGCACCTGCACCTACAAAGGCATAACTACCTATGGTTACCCCACAGACGATAGTGGCATTGGCGCCAATTGTTGCCCCTTTTTTGACTAATGTTTTGCGGTATTCATCCTTGCGTGAGACATGACTTCGTGGGGTGAGCACATTGGTAAATACCATTGAAGGACCACAGAACACATCATCTTCCAGAGTTACCCCGGTATAAACCGAGACATTATTTTGAATCTTTACCCCATTACCAATGATTACATCCGGACTGACAACTACATTTTGCCCTATGTTACAATTTTTGCCAAGCCTTGCTCCAGCCATTATATGGGAATAATGCCAGATTTTAGTCCCCTCACCAATCTCACACGGGGTATCAATTATGGCTGTAGGGTGGGCAAAATATTTTTGGGCTTGTTCTTCTTTAATATTTACAGGAATACCGCTATTTTCTAATGATGATTGCGAGGCAGATAACACCTGCAAAACCCTGACCCCATTATTTCCATCTGTCCTCGGGGTTTGTCTTGACGAAATACAATGCAAAAAGTGCAGGCATTCTTCCCTGAGAGGCTCCTTTATCTCAAACTCCACCTTTTCTGCGTTCTCTTTCCTGGGTATCGGCACACGGTCAATCCAATCAATCTTATGGGGATAAAGCAGTAGTTTGTCTTCCTTAGCCACATCATCAAATACGGCCATCTTTTTATCACCAATGACAATAAGTTTTTGCTCCTTATATGGATGTAGCCATGAGACAAAGATATGTGCCTTTACCCCACTCTTAAAGCTTAAATTAGTCACCGTAATATCCGCAATCTGCGAATGCAGATAATTTCCTCCATGGGCAGAGACCTCCCCCGGGATCTCATTTAACAGAAGCAAGATGACCGCAATATCGTGTGGTGCAAAACTCCATAAGATGTTTTCCTCCCGTCGTATCTTGCCAAGATTTAAGCGGCTGGAATAGATATAATTAATCCTCCCTAATTCGCCCTTATCCACCAATTCTTTTAGCTTTAGGATTGCAGGATGGTATTCTAATAAATGCCCAACCATCAATATCCTTTTATTTTCTTGTGCCAGTGTGGTTAATTCTATCCCTTCTTTCACCGTTAGCGCCAATGGCTTTTCACAGAAAACATCCTTGCCGGCAAGCAATGCCTCCTTGGTCAATTGATAATGTCCCTCTGCCGGTGTAGAGATAACAACGCCACCAATTTCCTTATTTTTTAACACCTCGGCAAATGACATTACCTTATTAACCTGTGGGTAATCCATTGCCTTTAATCTACCCTCATCCGTATCGCAGATAGTATGTAGTACGCCAAGTTCTGCAAAATTCCTGACTAAGTTTTTCCCCCAGTATCCAGTGCCAATTACAGCTATATTAACCATTTGTTAAAACCCCCTGCTTATATGTAATCCATTAATTAAGTTGACATAAGACAGAATGCGTAGCCTTCGTTTGCGTAGGGGCAACCCCCCGTGGTTGCCCTCTGTCTCTATCCAGTTGTGTCAATTTATTTAACAGATTGCACATATTATAATATCACAAAACATTAAGGATTGCAAGGGTTTTTCATAAAAGTAGTGGGTCAGTGATTTTTATCTCATTTTACCATCAAGGAGTTGTCTACACCTTATCCCTCATTCTCATTAAGAATCCTATCACCTTCACTACCTTTTTCTCATCCATCCCCAAATGAGTGGGAAGATTTATAAGCTGCATAGCTATTTTCTCGCCTGCCGGGCAATCTCCATCCCTATAACATGCCGTGTCTAAGGGAGCATTCAAGGGATGAAGCACAGAGACAAACCAATCACCAACCTCTATGTTTTGAAACTGGGCAGCTTTCAGGATTGCATTCTTATCTTTAACAAGTAATGGATACCTTAAATAAATATGTCCCTCTGATTTTTCAGCATAAGCAATGGGTAGGTTATTAACTCTTAAGTATCTATCATACAAGCTTGCAATGTATCTTCTATGTTCATTATCTTTGTCTAATTCTTCAAATTCTCTCAATCCAATCTTTGCTTGAAAATTCATAAATAATTTTTCATATCCATTTGGTTTTCGTGGACTAAGCAAATCTTCGTTTGTTGAAGAAGGGATAAAGAGACCAAGTTTTGATAATAACCGGTGAGTTTTAAGTCCAAACCAATGGAGTGTTGGGTTATACATGAGATGATATAGCTTTAGCTGGGTAAAAAGGGTTGCCATCTCCCTATAGGATGGAGGCATACACTCTTTCTTAAATCTTTCAATTGCCTTCCCTATCTCTGGATTATTTGTTACTGCTACACCACCTAATCCTGTTGAAATACCCTTTGACCACTGTTGTGCTAAAGAAGGCAGCATCACCAAGGGTTCCAACCTTTTTACCCTTGTAAGTGGCACCCATAGCAGGGGCACAATCTTCAATTACCATTAGATTATGCTTTCTTGATATATCGAGAATTAAATCCATATCAGCCGGCAACCCAAATGTATGCTGAGCAATAATCGCCTTAGTTTTAGGGGTAATCTTAGTCTCAATCTGGTTAATATCCATGTTATATGTTTTTGGATCAGGTGCAACATAAATCGGTTTTGCCCCAGCAAAGATAACCGCATTTGGCACAACTACACAGGTAAAACCCTCTACAAGAACCTCATCACCCTCTCCAATCCCCATTGCCCTTAAGATAGCATATAACGCGCCACACGGCCTTTCCAGAAAGAGGAGGCATAGCTGACATTCAGATATTTCTTGAACATATCTTCATGTCTCTGGATTATTTGATTATTGTTTCTATTCATTGTTACATAACCTCGGTAATATAGATGACAGATACAAATTCCCCTGCTTCCTTTTAACGCTTCAAAAACTTGTTAGTGCAGCAATTTTATATAATAGCCTTCATAAAAGCTAAAGGTAGTGACGCTATCCACACTCAGGAGTTAATCCTTTAGGATTTCATTATGAAAGGCTAAAGCCTAAAATCCGAAATATAGCTTGCTTTAGCTTTTGTGTGCCTCATTGATTTTGTCTACTCTGTTCCATATGTTTTTACCGTCCTCTTGTCTTCATTCTCCTACGATACGATAAAAACCATTCTTTGTCGCGCCAACAAACTTGATTAAGTCTTTCCTTTTCAGATCGGAAATATCCCGTTTTGCGGTCTTCTCAGAAATGTTCCCATAGGCGGATAGGTCGGATGCTTTGGTCTGCTTACCAGCCACGAGTTGCTCCAGTAACCATCTTTGTCGATCATTTACAGGGACATCAGCGATTGAATGTTCGAGTACTGCGGGATGCGGATGAAATATCACCCGGAAAACCATGCCAAGTTCTTCCCAATCAGGTTCCGGATACCCGCCGAGCTGACATGCATGGATGACGCGTTTATACCCACTTCCCCATTCCTCCATCAAGCCCATTTCCCTGAAAACGCGAGCAATGACACGATTGCGAATCTTGCTTACACCGGCCTTAAGTTCTTCCATTGTCATGCCGAAAGGAAGCATGCCTATATTCTGCACCTCCATCCGGTCTGCATAAATCCCCACCAGAATACGCATACCGCTCAACGAATAATCCGCATGCCCGATGGCGTTAACCAGAATTTCACGAATTGCCAACTCTGGATATTCAGGAATATCTTGCCGGTGCATGTTTTCGATTTTTGCAGCCAGGCGTGTGTTACGGCGGATAAAACGCGGCACCTCATCAATGGCATTCAGCACACTGCCGGCAATGTCTATCCGATCAATAAATTCCGATTTATCCGTCCCCCGAAACCGGGCACAACTCACTCTTGCATCAGGAAAATAGCGTTGCCTTACATCATCTGTGCCAAACAGAATCAGCCCGCCATTAGACACCGAAAGTCCCCCGGCATACGGGACAAGCAGTTCCAGAGACTCCAGCTTTTTTTCATCGATTTGCTGGCCTGTAACAATGAAGACACGCTCTACTTTTTCGATATCCAAAGCCTTTATCGATAGATCATGACAGGGCAACCGGTCAAAAGACCGGTTTTGCATCGAACGTTGCAATTCAGCCAGTGTTTCAGGGCCGGCCTGACGATTGGTAGAACCGAGGCGAACATAGACCCCCTTCTCCGGCCCATCGGCCTTTAAATAAAAGGGGCCTTTCCAGTGAAAAACACGTAGTATCAACAGCGGTTTATCATTATGGGAATATATTTCAATCTCAGGCATCATTGCAGGGCGAATACTGTCGGCAATGGCATTGGCCAGACGTTCTTCTGTCTGAATCGCTTCCGGTACACCATAGACAGTTCCGTCACTTCCTCGCCCAATAAGAAGAATACCTCCTGCTGTGTTGGCAAAGGCTACCAGGGTTTTAAGAATTGGCTTGAGTGAGGAAATATCGCGCTTAAATTCCAGCGTCTTTCCTTCAGGACTAATGAGTATCTCAGAAATATTCATACTACTTCAATACTCCCATATTTTGGTCTTGTTCATCGTTATAATCGCCACGGGCTTTAGATCCGAAAAGTCTTATTAATACCACCCCATTTTTTAGTTTCTTAGGAAGGCTATTCTTAAGATCCTCTATCATCGCTTGTTCGAGTTTATTCAGTTTAGAAAGATTTCCCTTGGGCATTACTTACTCTCCTAATTTCTTATAGATTAATCTGATAGATATTCAAATAATTCTCATGATGCTTGATTTTTCCTATAGGCTTGAATCCCTGATTTAAATAGTACTGATTCGATGGCTCATTCTCATCGTGAGTCAAGGCCTTAACTTCTTTGATCCCTCTTTTTCTAAATCCCTCTATGACTGCCTCCATTAACTTTTTACCCACACCTTTCCCTCTATGCTCTTTCTTAACCCCGACAGCTAATATCTCTGCCTTACAATAGTCATTCTTAACTCTATAAGGGTAAAAGAGTGACTCCGCTATTCTTTTCAGGGTAGCCAGTCTAAAGAAATATTTAATAAGAGGCATGATGAAGAGGAAACCTTTCTTAAACACAATTTCCTTGTATAGCTTCGAAACATCCATGGCCCCAGTAATGAATCCAATCACCTTAGAGTTCTCTTCAGCCACATATCCAAAACCTACTTCTGAGTTACAAATCTCTCGATACAAAGTCCCTACAAAATTCAGCCCAAGGCTGCTTATAAAACCAGTAGCTATGGCCTCAATATGTATCCTTGCCACTTCTTCTGTATCCTGAGCCTGAATATCTCTTATTAACATTGACTGCTTCCAACTGTTTTCTCAAGCATTGCGGTAAGTTTCTCTGCCTGCTTTTGGCGGGAAAACTCTTTTACCACAAAATCCCTGGCGTTTTCTCCCAAGCTTTCACCTAATCCTCTATTCCTATACAGTTCCAACACCGCATTGGCCATATCTTTTGACTTCTATTTAGCATTCTCTATATATTTTTAAGATTTGCTCAAGAACTATCTTTTCCTCAAACTCACTCTCAATTCTTCTTCTAGCTTCCTCTCCCATTTTTTTTCTTTTTTCAGGATTGTTCAACATCTCCAAAACAGCATCAGCTATTGCTTGAGAATTTTTCACAGGGACTATTTTCCCTGTAATTCCATCTATAACTAAATCTCTATTACCTCTTATATTTGCGACAACAGCAGGTTTTCTCATACTCATTGCTTCCATCAAAGAAACTGGCAAACCTTCTCTCGCAGAAGGGAATACAAAAATATCCATCAAAGATAATAATTCTAAAATGTCTCGTCTAAAACCAGTAAAAATACAATCCTTGTCAATGCTTAACTTCTTAGTTACGTTTTTATAATAGTCCATTAACCTGCCAGTACCTATAATTAAAAACTTTACATTGTTTTTTTTTCTTGAAATCAAATTGGCTGCTCTTAAAAAGTCAATATGTCTTTTACCTGGGTTCATTTCTGCTACAATTCCGATTATCTCCTCATTATTATTTATTCGTAGTTCATCTCTTAAATCCGCTAATTTTTCAGAATTAATATTCTCAGGCATAAATTCTTGAGTATTTATACCCACACCTTTCACATAAAAGGTCCTATTATTAGAAAACATTTTTTTTGCCTTTCTATAGTCATCAGTATTTATTGTTATAAAAATATCTGTACATCTACCTGCAAGCTTCTCCAAGAAGTAGAAGCAAATATTAGCTAATTCATTTCCATGTTCATAAAAATGGAAACCGTGAACTGTATAAATTATGATGGGGACTTTAGCAATCTTTGCAGCAATTCTTGATATAAAGCTTGCTACTGGTGTATGAGTATGAAGTATATCATATTGATTTCGCCTTAGGATTTTTAATATTCGAAATAACGCTTTAATATTTGACCAATGATAAAATTTTCTATTAAAAGGTACAAAATAAACTTTGAAGCCCTCATTCTGAATATCTTTAAAGAACTTCCCGCCACCACAAGCAACCTCAACTTCATACCCTTCTTTTCGCAAAGCAATAAGAGAAGGAAGCAGAAAACTCCAGACCGTAATATCTATGGTTGTAACATATAGGACTTTTTTATACATCATACATCAATAATGCATCAGCGATTTCTCGCCTTGCAGATTCTTTGGGATTATGCAAAAGGTCAAACCTATAGAAAATTTATTCAAGGGATACATCCTGGCAAATATTGAATCTAATACATGGGCAGTTCTTAAGTTATTAATTGCGCCACCAACAAAAAGATTTCCGCATAGTATTGCATTGTCAATAGTAAAACCACAGTCTTGGCAGATCAAATTCCATTTACTAAGGGAGCGAATATTTTCATTTCCAAAAAGAATGTATTTGTCAGTGGAAGGGCTCAAGTGAAGGGAACGTAACGGTTGCCTGCTTTTAGTTCGAGCACGCTTACAAAGATATTGGGCTACGAATGAACCACCATTTGCTTCACAGATGATAACTTTACCATTAGAGCTTATTAAACTGCGCATCGTCAGCAAGGTATTTTCAGGAGGCTCACAATGGTGAAGTGCCTCTGCACAAAAGATGATATCATAACGTTGGTTATCACCAATAAAATCTGATGCGTCTGCTACAAGAAATGTTGGCGGTGGTGTATTACTATTCTGCAATGTATTCCAATATTCGATTCTATGCTTTGCAATACCAATCTTATCTGGCATAAGATCAATTCCTGTTACTTCGCAACCCAAATGCCTGAATAGAAAACTATCTCCTCCAAAACCACATCCGATATCAAGTACACGAAGAGGCTTTCTTGTTTTGAGTTGTAAGTCTTTCACAACTTGATAAAGCATGATTCGCCTACAACAATAGTAAAAACGTTGAAACCGGGCCCTCATGCCTTTACTGGTACTTAAAGAAAGGTAATACTGAAAATAATAGTCGGTTAATTTATTCTCCTTAATGAAGTTGGAAACACTGGACTTGTCGTTAAGGATATCTTCTTTCATAAGAGAATAATATTCATTAAGGAATTCAATAGCTTTTCCCCTGATTTTTTCCATAATTTCTTATTTCCTCCTTATAGATTCTTGAAAAATATTTAATACCTTCTTTGCTGTACTTTCCCATGTATATCCTTGCAGAAATACCTCTCTTGCTTTCTCCCCCATCTCTTCAATAATTTCTCTATTTTTAAAACAGAAATTTATCATTTCTGCTATTTTAACAGGATTCATAGGAGGGATAAAAAGTATAAAATCTTTAGAGTTATAAAGAGTATTAACACCATCCATATCTGTAGCAATAATAGGTCTGCCACAAGCCATATATTCAAATATCTTTAGAGGTGAACCTAATGCCGAAGTGTCTCCTTTTCCTTCAAAAGGTGAGATACAAACATCAAACGAATTCATATAATATGGAACTTCTTGATAATTTATATATCCAGAAAATTTATAAATATCCAGTTCATTCTTAGATATTAAAGTAAGCAAATTTTCTTTTTCCTCACCTTCTCCTCCTATTAAAATCAACAAATTTTTATATAATGCAGGATAAGAATTCTTAATCATTACCGAGGCATCAACTAAGTATTTTAATCCTCGCCAGGGAGCCAGTGAACCTATAAAACCAACAATAAATTTGTCTTTAGGCAATTTTATTCGACTTCTACATTCGTCTCTATCCATAGGGGAAAAAAACTCTGGATCGGCACCATTCTCAACAACTTTTAATCTATCATCTGGTATCCTGAACCGTTCCTTTATTACCCTTTTCACGCCTTCAGTTACACAAATGACTTTTTTAGCAAATTTAAAGTTTATAATTTCAGTAATCCTGACAAGGCTTATTATCCATTCAGGGAATTTTCTTTGTCTCAATTCATTCTCAGTTATTCCGTTCACCTCTACAAAATATGGTTTATTAAACATCTTTGTCACCAAAGGTGGAAATACAGATGCAACATTATATCTACAATATACAATATCGGGCTTAAATTTTATTACCCAAAAAAATAGATAGAAAGCGTTTAAAAGCTCATAAAATAGCATAGCAAGAAGATTTTTTCTGAATGTAGGAACATATACGATTCTGAATCCCCAATCTTTTTTTCTATTAGGATAGAACCCCGGACAAAGAGCTAATATCTCATTGCCAGTCTTCTTAAGACTACGGGCAACTTCCGTAAAATGAGTAACTCCAGCGCCATCTTTGTTTAAATCCAAAACCACATTAAGTAAAATTTTCATTT
>JBDRAP010000049.1:0-2869 GCA_043823615.1 bacterium | reverse complement strand
AAGAGCCTGCCAGCCATACCCGGTTTATCAGGAATATCCATTACTGTTATTTTTGCCTCTTTGGCGTTAGTCGTTATGCCACTTACCAATAATTCTTCCATACCTGCTCCTTCCTTTGTAACAATAGTTCCATGTACATCAACAAAACTGGACAAAACATGTATTTTTACCCCAAACTTTTTTGCCAGCTCCACGGATCGTGAATGCAATACCTTTGCCCCAAGACTTGCCATCTCCAGCATCTCTTCATAAGAGATAATATCTAATTTCCTTGCCTCCGGCACAATTCTGGGGTCAGCCGTATACACCCCATCCACATCAGTAAATATCTCACATATATCTGCCTGTAAGGCACCAGCAATTGCTACAGCAGTTGTATCAGAACCCCCTCGTCCAAGGGTAGTAATATTCTCATCCTCTGTTATCCCCTGAAACCCGGCAACGATTACAATCTTTCCAGCATTCAATTCTTTTATCATTCTATCAGTATTGATCTTGCAAATCTTTGCCTTGGTATGAGCGTCATCTGTCAATATCTCTATCTGCGAGGCATTCAAAGAGATGGCTGGACATCCCATATCAATAAGTGCCATACTCAAAAGGGCAGACGATACCTGCTCTCCGGTAGAAACAAGCATATCCATTTCCCGTTCATCAGGTGTTTGGCATATCTCATGACCAAGTGCGATTAGCTTGTCTGTTTCCCCACTCATGGCTGAAACAACAACCACTATCTCTGGATCTTTTTTCTTTGCCTTAATTATCTGACGGGCTACATTTTTGATCTTTTCTGCTGACCCAACAGATGTTCCACCATATTTTTTTACAACTATACCCATTATTATCACCTCGTGTTAGTTCAGGAGGAAGAGGGCAGGCACGGGGGCCTGCCCCTACAGCAATCGACTGATAAAATACTCCAATATCTCCCAGCCCGCCTCAAACCTCAATTGGCTTCTTCGAGCTGAATTTTCATCATAAGACAGGCTGTCATCTGGTTTAATCCCATTTCCCCACATGACAAATGGTACGGGTCCTGCTGCGTGTGTCTTAGTAGAAAGTGGGGTTTCGTGATCAGGGAGCAAGAGTATCCGCGTATTATCAGGAATAGATTTAAGGATTGTCCCCAATACCTTTTCATCTATATCCTCAATGGCTTTAATCTTTGCCATTAGATCCCCATTATGGGATGCCTCATCAGGAGCCTCGATATGAATAAACACAAAATCATCATTTTTTAATACATCTAAGGCATATTCTGCCTTGCCAATATAGTTTGTATCATAGTATCCTGTAATCCCCGGCACATCGATTGATCTTAGTCCTGCACACTGGCCAATTCCGCGAACCAGATCTACAGCAGATATTACTCCACCATTCAAACCAAACCTCTGCTGAAAGGTCGGCATCTCGATTGGCTTGCCATATCCCCACAACCAGATCATATTGGCAGGTTTCTTCCCTTCTTTTATTCTCTGGTGATTAATCTCATGAGCATCTAATATCGGACAAGAGGCAAACATCAATTCCCTTAGCGTCGTTGCTCCAGATCCTTGAGGAAGAAAGGGTTCAATAGCCCTGTCACTAATATCATGCGGCGGTGTACATGTTGGCAGGATATCATTTTTTAATACCATGAGATGTCTGTAGCTTACCCCTGGATGAAACCGTATCCCTTCATTACCAAGGCTTGCATCAACAGCCTCAATCAATCCTTGTGCCTCAGCGGTAGAGATATGACCACCGCTATAATCTTTCATTATTCCATTTTCAACAGTGACTAAATTACATCTGAAGGCAGTCTCATCAGGCTCAAGCCTTATCCCCATGCTTGCTGCCTCAAGGGGTGCCCTGCCAGAATAGTATCTTTGTGGGTCATAGCCCATAACCGCCAGATTAGCCACATCACTCCCCGGTAACATCCCATCTGGTATGGTTTTCGCTGTGCCTACTATGCCTTCTCTTGCCAATTTGTCCATATTTGGGGTATTTGCTGCCTGAAGCAGTGTTTTTCCATCAAGCTCATCAAGGGGATAGTCTGCCATCCCATCACCAACAATAAGAATATACTTCAATCCATACCTCCGGATAATTGACAGGAAGCAGTTTAGTTAATTAAACTGTCATTTTTATAACTGTCCAATCTCTGTTCTATGTCAACTATTTATTGTCTCTGCTTCTTCCACCAGCATAACTGGTATTCCATCACGAACAGGGTATCTCTTTTTGCAATTGTGGCATATAAGCCTTTGATTTGGCTCATCATACACAAGCTCACCCTTGCACTCCGGACAGGCTAAAATATCTAACAATTCTTTACTTATCATGCGTAATCCTCCTTTAAAATAGGATAGGTGTATCTCTCAACCGTTGATACTAACAATTGTTCCCTATCCCAAGTCAACTGACTTATATTATATCGGATTTTCAGAAAGATGTCAATAAAAAGATTGACAAAAAAATAAAACTATGTATACTTAATAAAATGAGCTACAGGATAAGCCTTAGCTATCAGGTATCAGATGTGGGAGGATATATGCAAGACAATGTGTTATATGATGTTATTATCATTGGTGGTGGACCTGCTGGTCTGACAGCAGGGATGTATACAGCCAGAGCAAGGCTAAAATCCTTGTTGCTAAACAGTTATACCATACCGGGTCAGGCAATATCCACACATTTAATCGAAAACTACCCCGGCTTTCCAAATGGTATTGGTGGCTTTGAATTGGTAGAGCAGTTTGAAAAACAGGCACAGGGCTTTGGGCTTACGATTTATCCTGATGCAGCAAAAAGTGTTCAGCAGGTAAAATGGAAAGATGCAGACATTTGGCAGATAGAGGCTGAAGATGGAATATACCGTGCCATA
>JBDRAP010000048.1:0-2305 GCA_043823615.1 bacterium | reverse complement strand
GCTCATCTATTTTCTTCTTCTTGCCTTCTGCCAATTTGAGAAAAGCCTTTTCTTTTTTCAGTAATTCGATACGCTCATCACTTGCCTGAAAATTAAGCTGAAGGGGTCTTTCAACTGTAACCTTGTAATAGCCAAAATCATTATTTGAGAATATCTTACTCTTGTCTGATTCCCTGAAGGATTTGTAAATATCCACTACCTTATCAATCTGTTCATCTGTTATGTGATGACGCTTATTCCCAAGACTCTTTCGCATATTCTCAAAATATTCCCTTGCATCTATTAATTGAACCCTTCCTTTTCTCTCCGTTGGCTTGTTGTTGGTAACAATCCAGAAATATGTATAAATCCCTGTGTTGTAGAAAAGTTGGTCTGGTAGTCCGACTATTGCCTCAAGCCAGTCATTCTCAATAATCCATTTCCTAATCTCACTTTCACCGCTTCCGGCATCGCCTGTAAAAAGCGGAGAGCCATTAAAGACAATAGCTATTCTGCTCCCGCCTTCTCGGACAGGCTTCATTTTGGAAATCATATGTTGTAAAAATAACAGTGAACCATCGCTAATACGGGGAAGCCCGGTGCCGAACCTGCCCTCAAAGCCGAGTTCTTCAGCTTCCTTTCTGACATCGGATTCTACCTTTTTCCATTCAACCCCAAAAGGTGGATTTGAGAGCATTAAATCAAATGTTTTGCCTATAAGCTGGTCTTCTGAAAAACTATTGCCTTTTTTGATATTATCCGCCTCTTCATCTTTGATTAAGATGTCTGACCTGGCTATAGCAAATGCTTTGGGGTTGAGTTCCTGCCCAAAAAGATAGACCTTGGAAGTAGGGTTTATTTCAAGGATTTTATCCTTAGCTGTGGTAAGCATCCCGCCTGTACCGCAGGCCGGGTCATAAATAGTCCGGATAATATTCTTCTGCTTTAAGCCGCCGTTGCCTGCAATGAGAAATCGCACCATCAGCCTTATGACCTCACGAGGTGTAAAATGCTCACCTGCGGTCTCGTTTGACTGCTCGCTAAATTTCCTGATAAGTTCCTCAAAGATTGTGCCCATTTCATGGTTGGAAACAACATCCGGATGTAAATCTATTTCGTTAAACCGCTGAATAATCAGATAAAGCAGGTTTGCCTCATCAAGTCTTTTTATCTCGTTGTCAAATTCAAAGTTCTCCAATATGTTGTACATATTCTGGCTAAAACCGTTAATGTAAGCTCGGAGATTTTTAGCCATATTGTTAGCATCCTGCAATAGGCTTTGAAAGGTAAATTTAGAGATGTTATAGAATGGATAACCCGATGTCCTTGTGAGTATTAAGTCTTTATTTTCTATCCCTCGTTCCTTGAGTTCCGTATCCTTCATCAGGACTTTTTCCTTTGTCGGCTCTAAGACATCATCAAGCCTTTTTAGAACTGTAAGGGGAAGAATAACATCCTGAAATTCTGTCTGCCTATAATCACCACGCAATAAATCAGCAATGCTCCAGATAAAATTAACCTTCTCCTGAAAATTATGATTCATAAGATACCCTTCTCCTTAAAACTGAATGGTGTATTATTATCAGCCACAATAATATGGTCCAAGACATCAATCCCAATGATTTTACCTGTTTCCATTATTCTTTTTGTAATATCTATATCTGCATCTGACGGCTCAGGATTACCAGATGGATGGTTATGAACTAAAATTATTGAAGATGACAGGGACGCAATAGCCTCTTTGAAGACCTCGCGTGGGTGAACAAGATTAGTATCCAATGTGCCTGTAGAGATATTGCCTATTTTTATTAGATTGTTTCTTGTATCAAGACAGAGAATCAAAAAATGCTCTTTCTTTTTGTCCTTTAGCTGTTGCTTTACTAATTTGATAACATCATGATGGCTTTTAACCGTTATCTGCTCTCCGCCCTGCTCATCCTTTCTCCTTGCCAGCTCAAATGCCGCCTTTAATTGAGAGGCTTTTGCCGGCCCTATACCTTTTACGGTAGATAATTCTTCCAAAGAAGCCTCTGATATATTTTTAACATTGCCAAAGGCACTCAATAATCGCTGTGCCGTAACCATTACCGACTCACCTTTTATACCCCTGCCGAGTATCAAAGCCAGAATTTCCTGCGAAGAGAGTGCTTCTGCTCCATGCTGTTGAAGCCGTTCTCTTGGCCTTTCAGATTTTGGCAGGTCATGGATAGTAAATCCGCTATTTATTGTTTTAGACATAAGATTTTTATGATAGTAAGTAGGTAGCAAATTGGAATAAACAAGGTTTCTGCTAACTTCTACTTGCTGCCCTCTCCCCCCACCTTAA
>JBDRAP010000047.1:0-2974 GCA_043823615.1 bacterium | reverse complement strand
CTATATCTGTCCCCAATTGCGGGACAGAAAAGTTAAATATCGGCTCATTTTTTTCTTGACATTTCACCGCAGGACTTTGTGGTTCTTTCTCTTAAGGTTTTTAACGAACTAATTTTTGGAACCGCCCATTAGTCCTTCTTTGTCATTTCAAATACGATATCACTTACAGATAAGACCCCTACAGCTATCTCATCCCTGGGATTTTCACCCATAACTAATAATCGATGACACTTCATTTCCCGCATCATCTTTGCTGCCTCTATCAATGGACTTTGAGGAGTAATTGCCCGAATAGAGGTAGTAGTCATGATATCCTCTGCCATCATGGTATCTATGTTCTCATCAATAGCACCAATAACATCTATCTCCGAGATTACCCCGGCTACCTCTCCAGTTGGGGTAACAACAGCCACAGCATGTATCTTATTTTGATGCAGGGTTTGGGCTACGCTACGCACCGAATCGGATAGATGAACAGTTACTACCCCACGGGTCATAACATCAAGTACTTTTTCGTATTTCATTGTTTTATCCTCCTCATAATTTATCTCTTTCCAAATCATCTTCGGCACACTCAAAAGTAACATGAAAAAGCATACATCTCTCCTTGTATTAGTAAGCGACCTTACTCTGTCTCTCCTAAAACTTCAACTCCCTCCTCATAGCCATATCATAAAGTATGCGTGAAGGTCTTTCCTTTATGCCTAATTTTTCTCTTGCAGAATCAATCCATTTGACAAGTATCTCTGCCTGTTTGATTGGGTCAGGCTCAACTGCCCAACAAGCATTATACTCATCCAGGTATTCCTTGAATAATAAATTACTCATGCCAGAGCCTGTAACCGGGAACCCTACACCAAACAATACCGGTGCTCCGGAGGCAACAAAGTACTGTCCAATGGCAATAGCCTTCTCACTCATCCATTCAGGGGCACACCCGCAAGCAGGAAGCCCTCCAATATCATCACTCAACCCACCTATATTAGCTACCTCACTTAAGGCAATCAGCAGTCTTGAGTTATCCACACAGCTCCCGCAATGAAGCACCGGCGGTATCCCAACCGTCTCACATATCTCAGCAAGCCCTGGTCCTGCGTATCTTGCAGCCTCTGGGAGCAGCAAGCCAGCCTTTCCAAAAGCCATTGCCGCACAACCTGTTGAAGCAACAAGCACATCCTTGGCAATCAGCTCTTTGGCTAAGGTAACATGGATATCATCATGCCTTACCCTTGGATTATTACACCCAACTATACCTACTACCCCTCGAATCCTGCCATCAATGATGGCATCGTTTAATGGTCTGTAAGAGGTACGGAATGTACCACCCAACATATGGTTTATGGTTTCATGGGAAAATCCTGCTACCAGATCGATCGCCTCATTAGGAATATCAACCTTGATATTATCCCTTTTTGGGTAATTCTCAATTGCCAGACGAACAATCTCAGTGGCAGACTTTATGGCATCGTGTTCATCAAACTCAATATGAACAGCTCCCGGTATCTTCGCCCTTTTATTAGTAGTAACAATCTTTGTGTGATAGCATTTAGCTATCTGGGGCAGACTCTGGAAGAGACATTGGACATCAACCACCATAGCCTCTACTGCACCGGTAATGATAGCCAATTCCTGCTGAACAAAGTTGCCGGCTAATGGAACACCATGACGCATCAGGACCTCATTGGCAGTACAGCATATCCCTGCAATATTAATGCCATTAGCGCCGTGTTTTTTAGCATAATCAATCATATCCTTTTGTTTAGCCACCATAACGATTATTTCAGGCAGGAGCGGATCATGTCCATGAACAATGATATTTACCTCATCGGCTTTAAGCACCCCTAAGTTTACCTTGGACCTGAGGGGTTTTGGTGTACCAAACAAGACATCCTGCAGCTCAGGAGCAATCATGGATCCACCCCAGCCATCAGCAAGGCTGGCACGGGTGCCGGCATCCATAATCTCCTTGTAATCATTAGAGTTTCCCATCAAGGTCATGCTCATTGCCTCAACCACTTCCTTGTCAATCCCCTTTGGGGTAATACCCTTTTCCCGCCACAGTGCCTGCCTGCTTTCAGGCGCCCTTTTCAGGAAGGTAAGCGGTTCATCCTTACTAAACTCATTAAAACACTTCTCTGCCAACTCAATAGCAATATCCTTTACCTTTCTGTCATCAGTAGGTATATCAAACACCCCTGCCAACATCAAGAGCTTTTTTTCATCCTTTATGGCATAACCAGGAATCTCTCCCTTGGCAGCTAACGAAAATACCTCTGTTACATCCCGGGCATGGTCAGAGTGTGCAGCTGATCCAACGGCAATCATGCGGACAAAGTTTTTTGCAGCAATAATATCTGCTGAAGCACCACAAAGCCCTGTCTCCTCGTCAGCCTTTTTTGGCGATATTCTACAGGGACCAGTACTGCAAACCCGACAACACCCCCCTGTCTCACCAAAGGGACACCCCTTTTGTTCCTTTACCCGGTCAAAGCATGTTTTAATGTTTTCATCCTTTGCCTTTTGTAGCATCGCTTGAGTTGCTGGACAAATAGTTATCTCTTCAAACATATCTCCTCCTAATATAATGTCATTATGCAACAATTACTTTTAGATTATCCTACTGTGTAATAAAGAGAGGTCAAATATTTAATAATCTGGTAACTATTCCTGCTTAAAGTAGGGACAAGCCCTGCAGTTACAGCTAAATTACATCTTATTTTTCAAACATTCGCAGATCAAACAATCGAGCCCCATGTATAACCCGCATAATAATTACTCTATTATCTTCAATCCTAAAAATGGTTCTGTAATTACCATAGATAAGGTGCCGATATTTTTCGACCTGTGCGGTTGTGGATAATTACATCAAGCTTATAAAACACCGACAATTGTTCCGTTAGGAACATAATATCGGTAGAACAATTATAAACAAATCAATCAGTTCCGTAGGAACTGTATAATTTCAAACCGATTG
>JBDRAP010000046.1:0-2038 GCA_043823615.1 bacterium | reverse complement strand
AAGGGATTGTTGTTAAAACTTAGATTTAGCCTTGATCAGTATGTCAATCTCAGACCCATAAAGCTTTATCCGGGAGTAGAAACCCCTATCAAGGGCAAGGGTCCTCAGGATATTGATTTCGTGGTTGTCAGAGAAAATACTGAATGTCTTTACTGCGGTGTTGGTGGTTTCCTGAAAAAGGGAACACCAGATGAGGTCGCAACTCAGGAGGCGATATATACTCGCAAGGGAACAGAGAGATGTATCAGATATGCCTTTGAATTGGCATCAAAGAGACCTCGAAAAAAGCTCACACTTTGTGATAAGTCAAATGTTCTTACCTATGGACACGATCTGTGGCAACGGGTATTCAAAGAGGTGGCAAAGGACTATCCCAATGTAGAATGCGATCACGCCTATGTGGATGCCACATGTATGTGGATGATCAAAAACCCGGAATGGTTTGATGTAATTGTAACCTGCAACCTGTTTGGTGATATTATTACTGATCTTGGGGCAATGGTACAGGGTGGAATGGGGGTAGCAGCCGGCGGAAATATTAATCCGGTAGGTACATCCATGTTTGAACCAATTCATGGCTCTGCCCCTAAATACACTGGTAAGAATGAGATTAATCCAATTGCAACCATTCTTGCAGGCTCTATGATGCTCGACTTTCTTAAAGAAGAGGCGGCAGCAAGGATTGTAGAGGATACGGTTATCAATATACTTTCTGAAGGCTACCTAAAGGATCTGGCTGCTGGAAAGATGGGCATGTCTACCTCAGATGTTGGGGATCTGGTGGTAAAACTCATGGGAAATGGTGATGGGAAATAAGTACAAAGACACCATTAAGAAAAAATTATTATGGTTAGCAGTCATTGTCTTTATAGGAATTGGTGGCTACTATGCCTTGTATTCATTCTCAAAGCAAAACGAAGACCGAAAGAAGCAAGAGGTGTTAAATAAAACTCAGCTTGAGGTAGAAAAATGTGTCAGGGAGATTGAGGCTGTTTGTGAAAAAGCAGACAGCCTGAAACAAGCAAATAAGCTCATTCAACACAAGATATTGTGGATAGATATGATTGGTAAACCTGCAGCCTATGTTCTGATAAAGAAATTCAAAAACAAAAAAAAGAATATACTCTTCAGAATAGTCATGGCTGAATTATTGTCCATGACCATGAACCCAGAGGTTGTTCCAGAAATTATCAAGGTGTCTGGTGACTTAAGTGAGTCATTGGAGATAAGAATATCTGCTGTGGTTATCTTGGGCAAGATAAATGATGAATCTGCTGTGCCGATATTGGAAAAAATATTGGATAAAGAGCCTCTGGAACTTCAAATGCCGGCAGCATATGCACTGGGAGAGATACGAAACGAAGAGGCGATTGATATTCTTAATGAAAAGCTGCTTAAAGGCTGCGATCCTCAGCTTGAAAAAGAGATAAAGATTGCTTTGGCGAAAAAAGGAACAAGAAACAAGGATAAGGGGCCATGGTGGCCAGGGAAAGAGCCTTAAATCAGGAGAAAATTAATGTCAAAATAAATTTCTGTTGACAAATCAAGAAATTTCTGATATTATATATAATAATAATATGCGTCCGTAGCTCAATGGATAGAGCGATGGACTTCGAATCCACAGGTTGGAGGTTCGAATCCTCTCGGACGCACCAAAAAAAATCGAGTTATGTAGTTAAGATTTAATCCACAGATTACGCAGATTTCACAGATTATCAAAAAAATAGGGAAGAAAAATCTGAAGGCGTGTAAGGAGTATACACAGGCTGTAGCATGTATCCATAATTTCTAATTGCACAGGTAATAATGCGCCTGTAGCTCAATGGATAGAGTAACGGACTCCGGATCCGTGTGTGGAGGTTCGAGTCCTCTCAGGCGCACTTTAAGATATGTTTTAATCGGGCTGTTAGCTCAATTGGCAGAGCAGGGGACTCTTAATCCCAAGGTTATAGGTTCAATTCCTATACAGCCCACCAATAGAGTAAATAATATTGTCGTCTACTTAAGTGATGTGGATTACAAGCAGATACAAGCAAAA
>JBDRAP010000045.1:0-2920 GCA_043823615.1 bacterium | reverse complement strand
GGGGTATTATCCGGTCCTTCTCATGCTGAAGAGGTAAGCAGACAGGTTCCAACAACAGTGGTATCTGCTGCCAAACAAGAAAAAATAGCAAGATTTATTCAGGAATTATTTAGTACGCCCTATTTTAGGGTTTATACAAATCTTGATATTAAAGGAGTAGAATTAGGTGGATCTCTTAAAAACATTATCGCTCTTGCATCTGGTATTTTATGTGGTCTTGGCTTTGGAGATAATACTAATGCCGCACTTATTACCCGTGGTCTTGCGGAAATCTCCAGACTTGGAGTAGCAATGGGAGCTCAACGAGAGACTTTTTTTGGGCTTTCAGGTATAGGGGATCTGGTGGTAACATGTACCAGTAAACATAGTCGTAACCGATACTTAGGAGAATTAATAGGCAAGGGTATGCCGCTTAATGAAGCATTATCAACCATGACAATGGTTGCTGAAGGGGTAAATACAACAAAAGCAGCCTTTATCTTATCTAAGAAAATAGGGGTTGAACTTCCAATTACTACTGCTATCCATGATGTTCTTTTTGAGGGCATGAATCCTCAGAAAGCAATAGAAGGGTTAATGACTCGTGAGTTAAAGTCTGAATGGTAGTAACTATTTACTCAAGTGAAGTGCAAGAAAAGAATATGAACCGCAGAGACACAGAGTTCACAAAGATGACAGATGACAGAATAATCTAACCTTTGACTTTGCGTAAATTCTCTGCGTCTCCGTGTCTCTGCGGTTAGTCTTTACTTCAGACGGATAAAGTATTACGAATGGTAAAAAAATGTTCAGCTAATAGCTGAAAGTTAAAATTAAAAGGGGGTGACGGTTGAAATGACAAAAGCTGATTTGGTGAATGCGGTTGCTGAAACAGGATTGACAAGAAAGCAGGCAGGTGAGGCAGTGAATGCTGTTTTGGATGGAATTATTGAAGCACTGCAACAAGGTGATAAAGTCCAACTTATTGGATTTGGCAGTTTTTCTGTCAAAAACAGAGAAGCCAGAGTCGGAAGAAATCCGAAAACAGGCGATGTGTTGAATATTGATGCCAGAAACATTCCGGTTTTTAAGCCAGGAGAAGCATTAAAGGCTGCGGTTAATTAGAATTTTCGATTCACTTAGAAATAAAAAGTGATCCACATAACATAAGGATAAGGGTTAAGGGATGGAAACTATTCTTTAACCCTTATTGTTTTGTAGTAACAGTTCAGCTAACCGCAGAGGCGCAGAGACACAGAGAAAAACTTAAAGTCTATTGGCCATACGATTGATTATCCCTTAAGACAGAAACATTGAAATTGATCAATAGTCCAAGCCTTTTATCTATCATCTTTAGATAGGTTAAAATCTGTGCCTCATGAATTTGTAAACTACCGGCAAATTAACTTATCTTCTAATCTGTAATCTGATTAGTTTCCATTCTCTGTGCCTCTGCGTCTCTGCGGTGAACTATTCGTTTTGTAAAGGAGTAATGGCTATGACTCAAGTAGTTATTCCTGATAAGTTATTTTTTACTATTAGCGAAACAAGTAAGTTAACAGGCATAAAGGCTTATGTTCTAAGATATTGGGAATCAGAATTTAATGTCTTGAAGCCTGATAAAACAACAGGCAAACAAAGAAGATACCGTAAGAAGGATATAGAATTGCTCCTGAAGATAAAGGAATTATTGTATGTCCAGGGATATACTATTGCCGGAGCACAAAGATACCTGAAAAAAGAGAAAAAAGCATCAGAAGAGGTGGCGGTAGCTAATGTTATTGGGTTGAAAAAGGAATTAAGGGAGATGTTGAAGATAATAGAGCACAAGGAAGGGTAACACATATGGAGAGAAAGATGAATCGCAGCTTATTATTAGGCATTCTATTATTTTTAACAACTATTGCTTATGCCCAGCCAGACAGGGGTATTGATATTACCGTCTATACTCAGGATCTGGCCATGATTAAAGAGGTAAGGCAGATTAAGGCAAGTCATGGGGTAACTGCCAAAGATACTATCTCATTTTCTGATCTTCCATCACAACTTGACCCGAGCAGTATCTCTATATCTCCAATATCTTGTCTGCAACAAAGCTATGAGTGTGACCTTTCAGATTTCAGCAAATTGTTGGAAGGTTGTGTTAATGGAACAGTATCGGTGAGCCTCCAAAATGGAAAGGTGTTTGAGGGTTGTCTTTTAGGTTTTGATCAACAGTGGATATTTTTAAGAGACAAAGACAAGATGAGGTTATTGGCAATTAATGAAATTTGCGACATTAGCCTTCAGAATCAAAAGGATGGTCTGCTTACTACGACTACCCTTGTGTGTACGCTTGCCGGGGATAAGGCATTGCCTCAACAGATAACACTTCGTTATCTTACAGCCGGAATAGGTTGGAAATGTGATTACACGGCTATTGTTAATGATACTGATACAGCTATGGAGCTTTCGGCTAAGGCAACCATAAACAATCAGAGTGGTGGAAAATTTCCACAAGCAAGGATAAAATTGGTAGCTGGAAATCCTTACAGAATACAGGATATGCCCTCTCAGAGGTATGAAATGCGGAAGATGGCTATGGCTGCAGCCCCCTTAAATGCTGAGGCAGGGGGAGAACAGTATAATAGTCGTGAAGGGATAGGGGAGTATTATCTATATACCATAAAAAATCCTGCTACACTTAATAATAATCAAATAACTCAGGTAGATTTTTTATCACAGATGTATGTGCCTGTCAAAAAAAAGCTTAGCTATGACTATAACAAATCAGCAAAAAATGCCAGACTTATCCTGTCCTTTAAGAATGAAAAACAGGGTGGTCTGGGTATCCCCTTACCAAAAGGCAAGATTCGTTGTTATAAACAGGATGAAGAGAATTTCTCACAGTTTATTGGAGAGAATATCATTGAACATACACCAGTTGATGGCGAGATAACCC
>JBDRAP010000044.1:0-2599 GCA_043823615.1 bacterium | reverse complement strand
TTCAATCGGTTTGAAATTATACAGTTCCTACGGAACTGATTGATTTGTTTATAATTGTTCTACCGATATTATGTTCCTAACGGAACAATTGTCGGTGTTTTATAAGCTTGATGTAATTATCCACAACCGCACAGGTCGGATAAATTTGATCGCTTTTATAAGGCTAAAGGTAATCTAACTATGAAAAAGATTGAAAAGAGCAAAGACCTGTCTGTGCGTCTCCCTACGCAAGAAGGGTTGTTTGATAAGATTGCAGGCTTGATTGAGCAGGCAAGAAAAAAGGTTGCCACTGCTATCAATCAGGAAATGGTACTCCTTTACTGGAATATCGGGAAGACTGTCAAAGAAGAGATAATGAAGTCAGACAGGGCAGAATATGGGAAACAAATAATCCAATCACTGAGTGGAGAATTAACCCAAAGATACGGAAAGGGATTTTCTTCTCAAAATTTATGGTATATGGTGCAGCTATATGAAGCTTATCCAATTCTCCAATCACTGCTTGGAGAATTTAAAGGGTTAAGTTGGACACACATAATAATTCTCCTACCGATAAAAGATGACTTAAAACGCCAATTTTATGCAATCTTGTGTCAGAAAGAACAATGGAGTACACGCACCCTTGATGGAAGAATAGGTACTATGCTTTATGAAAGAACTGCTTTATCAAAATTGCCTGAAAAAACAATAGAGATGCAACTGCAGGAATTGAAAGAAGAAGATAAAATGACCCCGGAGTTAGTTTTTAGAGATCCTTATGTATTAGACTTTCTTGAACTCAACGATACCTAACCAGGAGGGCATACATGTTATTAGCTGATTTATTAGGAAAGATGGTTTCACAAGATGCCTCTGATTTATATCTCAAGGCAGATACACCCCCTACTTACAGGGTGTCAGGGGAAACCATTCAGGAGCATACAAGGCTCAGCCCCATGGATGTAGAAAGGCTTGCTTATGCAGTGATGGGTGATGAACAACAGGTAGAGTTTGTACGGACAAATGAGATGAACCTTGCTTTTAACTATCCTGAGCTTGGTCGGTTCAGGTGTAATATCTATCGTCAACGAGGAACAGTAGGAATAGTCTTTCGCCGGGTAAAGTCTCAAATCCCAAATGTAGCAGATCTTGCTCTGCCACTAATATTAAATGATCTTGTCATGGACAAAAGAGGATTGATATTGGTAGTTGGAGCTACAGGTTCAGGCAAGTCTACTACCTTAGCTGCCATGCTCAATCATCGAAACGAGACGACTGGTGGACATATTATTACCATTGAGGACCCGATTGAGTTTGTTCATAAGGATAAAAAAGCTATTGTTAGTCAACGAGAGCTTGGGATTGATACTGAGCAATATGCTTCTGCTTTGAAAAATGCCTTACGACAGGCTCCGGATGTTATCCTTATTGGTGAGATGCGTGATACAGAAAGTGTTTCTGCAGCCATATACTTTGCCGAAACAGGTCATCTGGTAATGAGCACATTACACTCAACCAATGCCTTTCAGGCAATAGAAAGAATGCTGCAATTCTATCCTGGAGAGATGCATCCCCAGATACTTATGCAGCTTTCCATGAACCTGAGAGCTATTGTCTCTCAGAGATTAATCCCACGAGCAGATGGAAATGGCCGTGTCGCAGCTATAGAGATCATGTTGGTTACCCCCCGCATCAAAGACCTTATCAGAAAGGGAGAAATTTCTCAGATTCGAGGGGCAATCCAATCCGGGTCAAAGGATGGTCTCCAGAGCTTTGAACAGGCATTGCATGAGCTTTATACGAAAAATCTGATTACCTTTGATGATGCTATGGCTGCGGCAGATAGTGCTAATGATTTGAGATTGAGGATAAAGGGAATGGCAACCATATGATATAAGCGTTCAGCAATTCTCGGTGAACAATTGCGACCTGTGCAATTAGAAATTACAGCACAATGATTAATTATGCTCGCTTGTTCAAGTAGGAGCGGGGTTACCCCGCCCCTACTTGTTTCAATCCACGAGATGTCATTGCAATTTTTGTTAATATTCCGTTGTTTTTGAGGGACCCCTCTGGCAGCAGTAAATCACCATAATTGTAATCCAAAACAGTTCACGCATGTGGTAATTTCTAATTGCACAGGTCGAATTTTTTTATTGACAGGAAAAACTTATCATGGTATACTTGATTTTAATCTTACCTTAGATGTTTCGATTATATTATAGAATAATTGCTTTTATCTGTCAGACTAATACCAACATAAAGCAGGAAAAACTCAATTAAGGTTTGATATATGCAATCCAGTAAATTTATTGACATATGATCCAAACGACTACCCCGCATGCACTGATGAGTAATCGGCTTCTGAATGTAGCCCTAATGTCAACTATTTTATAGGACTCCATATATTAAATAATAATGTTAATCCTGTTAATCCTGTCAAAAATAATCCTGTTAGACAAGATAACAGGATAAAACAGGATTATGCAAACCAGTAAATTTATTGACATATGATCCAAACAACTATCCCGCATGCACTGATGAGTAATCGGCTTCTGCCTGTAGCACTAATGTCAACTATTTTATTGGACTCCATATAGTATAGCAATTGTTGAATAAT
>JBDRAP010000043.1:0-2915 GCA_043823615.1 bacterium | reverse complement strand
GCTATGGCAGGCGAATTGATTGAGTTTTCAAGCGGTATTTGCGGCATGGTATTGAACTTAGAGGAAGAGACTGTTTCAGCAGTGGTCATGGGCTCGGATGTGGAGATAAAGGAAGGGGATACCGCTAAATTAACCGGCAGGGTAGTTGAGGTTCCGGCAGGGGAGTGTATGCTGGGCAGGGTAGTGAATGCCCTTGGTCAGCCTATTGATGGTAAGGGACCAATTAATGCTGAGGTATTTAACCCTATAGAAAATAGGGCTCCAGGGGTAGTGGATCGTATGCCGGTCAGAGAACCGATTCAGACAGGAATAAAGGCTATAGATGCCATGATTCCTGTTGGACGGGGACAAAGAGAGTTGGTTATCAGCGATAGACAGCTCGGTAAAACAGCAATATTGATAGATACTATCCTTAACCAAAAGGGTAAAGATGTTTATTGTATCTATGTAGCTATTGGGCAAAAGCAATCAACCGTGGCTCATGCGGTTAAGATATTAGAGTCCCGTGGGTGTATGGATTATGTGACCATTGTTTTAGCTACAGCCTCGGACCCTGCATCACTCCAATATATTGCACCATATGCAGGCTGTGCCATGGGTGAATATTTCAGGGATAAAGGGAAACATGCCCTTATCATCTATGATGACCTTTCCAAACATGCTACGGCTTATCGACAGATGTCCCTGCTTTTGAGAAGACCGCCAGGAAGAGAGGCATATCCAGGAGACATCTTTTATCTGCATTCCAGATTATTAGAAAGGGCAGCCAAACTAAGCAAGGAAAAAGGCGGTGGCAGCCTTACCGCTTTACCAGTCATTGAAACACAGGCTGGTGATGTCTCAGCTTATATTCCTACAAATGTTATCTCTATTACTGACGGACAGATATACCTTGACAGCGAATTATTTTATGCTGGAATTAAACCAGCCATTAATGTTGGTCTTTCTGTCTCAAGGGTAGGTTCCTCTGCTCAAATAAAGGCAATGAAACAGGTAGCCGGCCGTTTGAGGTTAGAGCTGGCTCAATATCGTGAAATGGCAGCATTTGCTCAGTTTGCCAGTGACTTAGATGCAGCTACCCAGCATATCCTTAATCGGGGCAAACGAATGATTGAAATTCTCAAGCAAGGGCAGTATGTTCCCATGCCTGTTGAAAAACAGGTGCTAATCCTTTATGCCGGTGTAAATGGGTATCTGGATGATATTCAGGTCTCTGATTGCCAGTTATTTGAGGAAGAATTCCTCAAATTTATGGAGCAAAGACATCCGGCAGTGGAGCAGCAGATTGCTGAACAAAAAGAGATTACTAATATTATTGATGCAAACCTGAAGTCATGTTTGCAGGACTTTAAGGAACATGTCTTCTCTAAGAGACAGGAGAAGAAGCAAACATCGTAAGCGGTCAGCCTTCAGCCTTCAGCTTTTACAAGGTATTGCGCCACAAAAAGCAGGAAGTCTAAACACATTAGGAGATCCTTCTTTTCCCTTGATTTTATGGTCTTTGCTGACTGCTGATAGCTGACAACTGAACGCTTACCAAACATCAATATCAGGGTAAGTTGGAGATAAATAACCATGCTAAGTGTTGGTAGTGTTAAACGAAAAATTAGATCAATAAAAAACATCAGACAGATAACCAGAGCCATGATGCTGGTGTCTGCGGCTAAGATGAAAAAGGCAGAGACAGCAATACTTTCTGCAAGACCATACGCCAAATCCATAGAGCAGATTATGGCAAGTGTTGCTATGCGGGCAGAAAAAGATACCCATCCACTGCTTACAGAAAGAGAGGTTCAGAAGCAATTAGTGGTTATGGTTACCTCCCAAAGGGGATTGTGCGGTGGGTTCAATGCAAGCATTACCAAGAATACCCTTAATTTTCTGATGCAACAAACAATACCAACAAGCCTTATCTGCATTGGTCAAAAGGGAATGTTATATTTTAAGCATATGAATTGGGAGATGGTATCAAATTATTCCTTCCCTGACAAGATAACCTATGATGGATGTCAGAAAATAGCTGAAGAGATTATTGAGCTATACCTGAGCAATAGGTTTGACAAGGTATATGTTTCGTATAATGAATTTAAGTCTGTCTTTCAACAATGTCCAGTAATAAAACAATTTATTCCCATTGAGCCTGTGGCTGTATCATTGCCATGTGTGTTGCATCCAAGCAAATTCATTACGGATTATCTCTATGAACCATCTATCAATATTGTTTTAGAACAGCTTTTGGCTCAGGATATTGCTATTCAGATACAAAGAATATTATTAGAATCAGCTTCAGCTGAACATTCAGCCCGAATGGTGGCTATGGAGTCAGCAACAAAGAGTGCCGGTGAGATGATAGATGCCCTGTCGCTAAGCTATAATCGAGCAAGACAGGCTGGGATTACAAAAGAAATAACAGAGATTGTCGGTGCATCAGAGGCATTGGCATGTTAAATAGCTGTCAGCCATCAGCAATCAGTTTATTAATTGATAACTGAACACTTGTAATGGGTCAGTGAAATGAGGGAAATTGGACACACCCCTAACCCCTCTCAAGAGGATTACACACCCCTAACCCCTCTCAAGAGGGGATTTTCCGTATTCCCCTCTAATAAGAGGGGTTAGGGGTGTGTAACATTCTCCACTAAAACAGAAGATACCTTTTGCTAAGCAATTACCCCCATTTTACTGACCCATTGCGAACACTTACGAGGAGGAATATGAAATGAGTTTAACCGGTATTATAAAGCAGGTCCTAGGACCAAACGTAGATATTGAATTTAGTGGAGCAACAAAGCTTCCGGCAATCTATAATGCCATAAAGATCCCCAGAAAAGGAGACCCTGACCTGATTGTTGAGGTTGCTCAGCATTTGGGCGGTAATGTGGTCAGAACAATTGCCATGGGGCATACAGAGGGAT
>JBDRAP010000042.1:0-6502 GCA_043823615.1 bacterium | reverse complement strand
CTTTCACCCTTAGCATAATAGGCATGGGCAGTAACCTGTTTCCTTGAGTCAGTAATTATCGCTTTTGTCTGCTCAAAATTTTCATCTGATTCCTTGATCTTGCTTGCCCAATAGAGTGCCCGTTCATACATCCCTTTTTTGTGATAACCCTCAGCCTTACGATAGTTACTTAATCCACTAAAATTCGTTGTAAAAGACACCTGTTGTATACTATCCAGATCCTTCATCCCGGCAAAGCTATAATCAATAAGAAATCTACTTGTATTTATACCGAACCCAAGATTAACCGTTGACTGGTCATAACCAATCTTATATCCAGCCCTTAAGGCTATCAGCTTCCTAATCAGGAATTCACTCCCCAACTTGAAGCCGGTTTTTAAGCCTGTACCAGGCTTTTCATAATCAGCACAAAGAGTCAACCAATCATTTTGTCTCAAGGCACATCCAATCTTAACCGTTACAGGTAATGGGTGTTCCACCTTTTTATATTTCATTGAATTACCCGCAATATTTTTGGCTGCAAGCCCCAGGCAGAGCCTGTCATTTACAGGTCGAATAAGCATCCCCATGTCAACAGCATAGGTACTGGCATTATAATCTTCTGCCAATGTTGAACTTATCCTCTTCAAATTCCATCCCATACTGAAAACCGAATTAATGGCAAGGCTGTAAGAGAACATAACGATATTATCTTTTTGAGCAGAAAGTGTTTTTGATTCTTTGAATGAACCATCCGAATTAAGCATATTAACATCCATTTTGCCGCCATCAAAGGTAGCCATGCTTAATCCAATAGTACTATTCCTGAAGGGATAAACAACACCGGCAAAACCATAAGAACTATCTGTGAGCCCGGTTAGATACATGGTGCTGAATTCTGGTTGGACAAGAAAACTTAATCCAGCAGGGTTGGAATGCAGGGCATTAATATCATCGGATAACCCAGTAAATGTTTCTCCCATCCCTGCTGGTCTGGCACCCATTAGCCCATCAAGGGGAATCAAAAGGGACTCACCTGCTGCATAAACATTGGTATGCAGCGATAAAGCAAGCACCCCTGCCATAATCAAATGTTTCCATAAATTAGTAATCACTGTGTTTGTTTTCATTTAAGCCTCCTTGGATATAATAGTACCTTTTCAGATGTGTAATAAAGGAGAAATGGGGAAGATGGAGAAGTGGGGAAGATTAATAGGAGTCAGAATATTCTTAATTCTGTCCTTCTGTATTCTCCCCAATTCTCCCTTTTCTCCATTTCTCCATCTTACACATTTTCTGAATCTCGTTCTACTCCACTACTGCCACCTTCTTTATCTCCTTAAACCCGCCAGCCTTTATCTGGATTAGGTAAATCCCACTTGATACAATTCCGTTGTTATCATTTCTACCGTTCCATGTCTTCGTATATATGCCAGCACATTGATAACTGTCCACTAAGCTTTTAACCAAGTTGCCACGGAAATCATAGATCATGATACTTACCTCAGTGTTTTCAGTCAATTCATATTTAATGATCACCCCTTCATTTTTTGTCGGGTCAAACAGATTGTTGTAAAGTGTAAACTTTTCGCCTGTGGAAGCTGCAAAATCTATCAGTGAAGAGCAACCGGTAATAAGATTCCCTGCCTTATCCTTGATAGTAAATTCAATTACTATCTGTGAGGAGAGGGGATAATTCTTTGCCAGCTCACCTGAATCTATTGTTATATTGATATTTCCCTCAGTATCAATAGCTTCAGAATATGTCTTTCCCTGCAACAAAATGTTTCCTCGTTGATCTTTTATGGTTATTTGCGACAAGGTTGCCCCTGGTTCGGTTTTTCCAGTCAGTGTAACCTTTCCACTTTTTATTTGCGTTTCACCTGTGGGCAAACTAATTGTCGCTGCCTGAGGCGGTTCAGTGTCTACTGTTATCCCATCACTCCAGTCTGACCAATAATCATTGTCAGCCTCCACTCCGTAACCGTTCCTTGCCTTTACCCGGGCACGATAGGTAAATGAATGTGTGGCATTTACCATTGTGTAAGACAACACATTACCAATAGCAGCATCAAAGATCATCTTGGTTGCTGTCCCCTTGACCCCTTCAATCTGCAATCTGTAGCCGCCAATCCCTGTCTCCGCATCGTCAGCAGCCCCCTTATTCCATGAGAACGAAATCGTTGTGGATGTTGAATAAGTACCGGCATCTGTTGGGGGGGATGGTTTACCGGTGGGTGGAGTAGTGTCAATCATTATACCATTGCTCCAATCTGACCAATAGGTATCCTCAGCCTCTACCCCGCAACCATTATTTGCCTTTACCCGGGCATAATATGTAAGCGACTGGGTGGCATTTACCGTTGTGTAGGACAGAACATTACCAACACCAGCATCAAAAATTGTCTCGGTTGCTGTCCCCCTGACACCCTTAATCTGTAATCTATAGCTGCCAATTCCTGTCTCTGCATCGTCAGCAGCCCCTTTATTCCATGAGAACGAAATCGTTGTGGATGATGAATAGGTACCGGCATCTGTTGGGGTGGATGGCTTGCCTGTGGGTGGTGTGGTATCAATCAGTATCCCATTACTCCAATAGGACCAATAGGTATCCTCAGCCTCTGCTCCGTAACCGTTTCTTGCCTTTACCCGGGCATAATATGTAAATGAATGGGCAGCATTTATTGTTGTGTAAGACAGGACATCACCAACAACAGCATCAAAAATCATCTCTGTTGCTGTCCCCTTGACACCCTTAACCTGTAATCTGTAACCGCCAATCCCTGTCTCCGTATCGTCAGCAGCCCCTTTGCCCCATGAGAATGAAATCGTTGTGGATATTGAATAGGTACCGGCATCTGTTGGGGTGGATGGCTTGCCTGTGGGTGGTGTGGTATCAATCAGTATCCCATTACTCCAATCTGACCAATAGGTATCCTCAGCCTCCACTCCGTAACCGTTTCTTGCCTTTACCCGGGCACGATAGGTATAAGCAAATGAATAATTAGTATTCACGATTGTGTAAGACAAGACATTACCCACAGCAGCATCAAAGATTGTCTCGGTTTCTGTCCCATTGACACCCTCAATCTGCAATCTGTATCCGCCAATCCCTGTCTCTGTATCGTCAGCAGTGCCTTTATTCCATGAGAATGAAATTGCTGTGATCGTTGAATAGCTGCCGGTATCTGTGGGGGTGGATGGTTTACCTGTGGGCGGGGTAGTGTCAATCATGATACCATTACTCCAATCTGACCAATAAGCATCGTCAGCCTCCACTTCGTAATTGTTCTTTGCCTTTACCCGGGCATGATAGGTAAATGAATGGGTAGCATTTATTGTTGTATAAAACAGGACATTACCCACAGCAGCATCAAAAATTGTCTCAGTGCCACCCTTAATCTGTAATCTGTAGCCGCCAATTCCTGTCTCAGCATCATCAGCAGTCCCTTTATCCCATGAGAACGAAATCGTTGTGGATGTTGAATAAGTACCGGCATCTATTGGGGTAGATGGTTTGCCTGTTGGCGGGGTCAAATCCTTCCACCATTCAACCTCACTATTTTCCATTGGTACATACACCACCTTGCCCTTGTCAAAATTATCATAATAATCAAAAATCTTTTCATTAATGCTTGTGCTTGCTGTTGTTCCCCACCAGTTGCCGGATATGGGAATGCTGGAGCCAGAATTATTGCAAAAATCATACTCTATGTTCTGGCAAAGATTATTCTTGCTTGCAGCAGAGGGTGGACATTCTGCTTGAATGCCCCATTTGTTGTTGGTAATGGTATTCTTAACAACAGATACTTTGCTGTCAATAATTTGCAGCCCTGCTTTATTGCCGGTAATTCGATTTTTGCTTACCTCAGCATTCTGCAGCCGAAGACCGGCTTCTGTATGCGTTGCAATAGTATTGCCGTATATATTAAGCTTTCCACCCCAATCCTGAGAAATACCGTAAGAGCCATTATTGGTGATGTAGTTATCTGATATTTGGGTCAAAGAATATCCACAGATGTAAATCCCGCTATTATTATTCCTTTCAATGGTATTGCCGGAAATAGTTATTTCTCCACTATTATAAGCATATATCCCATAGGAGTTATTATCCCGAATTATATTCCCGGAAATTACCATGCTGGTGGAATTATTATTGGCATATATCCCATAGTTGCTGTTGTTAGAGATAATACTGTTACTAACCTCTTTTGGTGAGCCACCATTCAAATACAATCCATGCTGGGCATTTCGTATCTCACAATAACTAATAATGGAATTCATATTAGCACTGCTTGAGGTAAATTCAAGATACTGCCAATCGCCAGGTGAGCATGGAATCTTATCTGAGGTAAAGACAATGCGGTTGTCTGCTGTGCCCTTGGCTTTTAAGCTGCCGTTTATTCTAAGGAAGCATCCCGAAGCAAATCTTACCATTACACCGGGTTCAATGGTTAGGGTTACACCAGCCTCAACAAGGGTATTGCTGCCAATAATGTAAGGGCTCTTGCTCAATGTCCATGTAGTATTTGTACTGATTATATTTCCTTTCCATAGCGTACCGGCAACAAGGGAAGCATTTACCGTTGCAGTCGCATCTTCAACAATCATCGCACTCTGCTCCGCGATACCGTATCCACTGGCTGTAACCCGTACAGTATAGCTTCCAACAGGAATAAGCAGGCAATAATCCCCATTTGTATCTGTTGTGGTAGCAATCCGTATCTTCTCGCCACTGAATACCTCAACCATTGCCCCATTTATTGCCTTGTTGTCAGCCAAGCTGGTTACCTTGCCAGAAATCCTGCCTGCTGAATAACCATTGAATTTCTGGATGCGACAGTTGCCCGTATCTGCAACAAACACATTGCCAGAGGCATCTACTGCTACACCATAAGGATAGCTATGTTGCACATCCTCTGAACCATTATTGACCCATTTAATGATAAATGTGCCATCAGGGGCAAACCTCTGGATGCGACGGTTGCCCGAATCTGCAACAAACACATTACCAGAGGTATCTACTGCTACACCACAAGGAGAGTAAAACTGCCCATCCCCAGAACCATTACTCCCCCATTTGGTGATAAATGTGCCATCCTTGGCAAACTTCTGGATGCGATTGTTGTTGCAATCTGCAACAAACACATTACCAGAGGTATCTACTGCTACACCATAAGGATAGCTAAATTGCCCATCCCCTGAACCATTACTGCCCCATTTGGTGATAAATATGCCATCCTTGGCAAACTTCTGGATGCGATGGTTGAAGGTATCTGCAACAAACACATTACCAGAGGTATCTACTGCTACACCAAAAGGAAAGTAAAACTGCCCATCCCCCGAACCATTACTGCCCCATTTGGTGATGAATGTGCCATCAGGGGCAAACTTCTGGATGCGATTGTTATCGTAATCTGTAACAAACACATTGCCAAAGGTATCTACTGCTACACCACGAGGATTGCTAAACTGCCCATCCCCTGAACCATTACTGCCCCATTTGGTGATGAATGTACCATCAGGGGCAAACCTCTGGATGCGACGGTTGCCTGAATCTGCAACAAACACATTACCAGAGGTATCTACTGCTACACCCCAAGGACCGCTAAACTGCCCATCCCCTGAACCATTACTGCCCCATTTGGTTTCCATAATGTACATCTCACAAAAGCCCAAATTCACCCCTCCCAAAACCAAAACCCATAAAACCCCAACAAACCCTAAAAACTTCCTCATATTCAAAACCTCCTGAATTTTAATGTTGAAAATTCTTACCGATATGTATGCAATCTGATCAATAACTTGACATAATAGTTGTATGGACAGAGTCTGCCCCTGCGAATGCAAGGGGTGACAGGGGTGCTACCCCTATCCCTGTCCGCAATCACCCCAGAGGGCAACCACAAGGGGTTGCCCCTACACCATGTGCCAGAAATATAGGTTGGAGTTCAGGCTTTAGCCTTTCACAGCTGACTATCTATACTCAAGCAAGCTCACAAACTATGATTCTGCGGGACAACCAATGTCGCCCAACTGTCTGTCATCTCGACGGGCAGACACATAGGTCTGCCCCTACCCCCCTTGCCCCGGTTTGTTATCTCGACCGAAGGTTTGTCATCTCGACCGAAGGGAGAGATCTCAACTCATTACTCCTCATCCCCAATCTCTCCATTTATACTTAAAGCAAGCTCACAAGCTATGATTCTTAGGGGACACAACCAATGTCGCCCATATGCGTAGGAGCAGGTTCCAAACCTGCCCTGATTTAGCAGATCATAAATTATGTAGGGGCAGGTTCCAAACCTGCCCTGATTTAACAGATCATAAAATCACAAGTTATAGCCCTCTTGAGTATAACAATTAACAATTGTTGAATTGCTGAAGGCTGACCGCTTACCTCATCCCCTCTATCTCCTCCATCGCAAGTCCTGTAATCTTAGCAATATCCTCTATTTTCATCCCAAACTTAAGCATGTTTTTTGCGGTTTTTACTATTCCATTTGCTTCTCCCTCTGCCATT
>JBDRAP010000041.1:0-2323 GCA_043823615.1 bacterium | reverse complement strand
CCAGTAGGTGTAGCAGTACTTGAGCCATGGCATTTGGAAATATTTCTGACAGTGAGAACAACGGGAGTGGCGGGGACAATATCTGCCTTTGGAAAATTCGAAGCATCAACAGGTGCGAATTATGGAGTATTGGAATCTTTTGTATTGAATACAACTATCGCGAATGATTTAACAATATGGTGTGCATGGAGTAACGTGGGGCAAGCCTTGGCATTAACTCAGGCATGGTTGTCAACAGCAGATTAAAAATAAAATATTATGGCAGAAAATGATTGGGTGAGTAGTACGGTGAAATTTGTAAAGATGTCTGAAGTTGAAACAAAATTAGCAACAAAGGCGGATTTGGTAGATGGTAAGATACCAACAGACCAAATACCGTCTTCGCTTGGGGGGAATACCTTTGAAACGATTTCTAAAAACATCGAGAATCATCCTTATGTGGTGACGTATGGATCAAATGGATTAGAGGCTATTATTTATAATTTTGGCGGGGGCTTATCAATAACTAAAACATTTAATTATACCGAAGGTGTTTTGATGAGCATAGTTTTATCGGGCGACACGCCACCTGGTATAACACTAACCAAAACACTGAATTATACAAATGGCAACTTAACGGGCGTAACTTATTCATAGGCAAATGGCAAAGATTAGAGATTTCGCATTTACAGAGGGGACAGTCGCAGCATCATCTTTTGACTGTGATATGCCGGAACATGAATCGGGTGATTTCTTATTAGCCTTTACTAATCAGGATGGTTCTGCAACGCCAAACCTTCCCTCAGGATGGACAAACATTGACAACAATACGGGATCAGGACATGGATGGAGAGTATTCTATAAGGTAGCAGCATCCAGTAGCGAAACTCTTACTGTAACAATTACTTCTGACACATTTACCTGTACTGTTGTGGCTATTAAAGATGCCGACACATCTGATCCTATCAATGCAAGTAATAAAAGAACGACAGACGATAACACTAATCCTTTTGCGGGGATAGGGGTAACTACAGATGAGGATAACTGTATTGTCTTTCAGTTTCTATCTACCGATGGAGGTATGGGGCCAACCTGCGATCCCCCTTGGACAAACCTGACAAATGGTGATGCAGGATCAAACTCAGGCGGGTTAGCTTATATGGTTAAAAAATCTTATGGTGCTATTCCTGCTCCTGACTGGTGGGGTGCTATCAATGATAATACTAATGCCTTTATTGTGGCTATTAATGATGCCACGACTCCCGCTACTTTGCAAGGATATATTCAACAGGACACCGATCCAGGGGAATTTCTTGAAGCAGGAATTTTTGCAACAACAAATGTATGGGGGAATTTATATCCTATATCATTATCTCTTGCCACTATAGGTTCAAAAACTACTGTTTACGATGTGGCTACTGCGCAAACAGATCAAGGGCTTAATCCTTATTGGCCTGTTGCAAATTGTACCCCGGCAGCAAGTTCAACAGGTGTTAATGTGGGAGGGCCACAGGTTGATTTTGGTTCCGCGAAAGATTTGGAGAATGGCATAGTATTTTTTAATTTTTTCTTTACTACTTCAAGGGATTATGTAGATTGCTCGACACCAACAGATGCAGGTCAAGCAGGGATATTATTTATAACACGGGATGGTTCGGCATACAAAGCATGGAGCGTGGGTGCCAAAAATACAGTTACCACAAAACCTGATGGTTATAATATTACCTGTATTCAGGTAGATCAAGTTACAGATACAAAGTTCGCTTCATCTGGCACGCATGCTGATGATGCGGCTGATGGATTCCTGACTCTTGCTCAAGGGAAATATGGCGCAGTGGCTTTTAGGTGGGGAAATGTTTGTATAGCTTATGAGTTCGCTCTTGCGGGTGGCACATCAGCGACCCCTTTAAATTTTGATGATATTGATTTTGTTCTCAATAGATCGCTTGGGCAACAAAGGGTTATGCTCCGTGAGGGATCGGCAGCGACATTTCTTGTACCAATAAAGATAGGAGGGACTGATCCTATTCATATTGAAGTGAATTTAAGAACTCTTCAATACAGAAAACAGGCTGATGGTGTGGATTATCTTGATTGGCACGTTGATGATAATAAGTGTGGATTTGAATTCGATGGACAGTCTGGAGATACTATTCATTTTAAGAACTGTGTTTTTGTGTCTGGCAGCCCAGTTTATTGGCGATTTAATGCAAGTCATTCAGCAGATGCAAATATAGACTTTTCTGGTTCTTCGATTATAAATGCAACAGTAACACTTAGATCAACCGTTTCCCTTTCGGGAGTGTCGTTTATTGATTGCCCCACGTTCACACAAAATGCAGCC
>JBDRAP010000040.1:0-2672 GCA_043823615.1 bacterium | reverse complement strand
CTATCCCATTCCCTTGAATATAACTGATAAAAAAAATCTGCATATTCAGAAAAAAATGGCGCCTTTTTGTAGTTTTGTTCAATACTCTTCCATTGCTTCTCTGCCCATCTTTTTTCACTAATATTATTGATCTTTACCTCGTCTATTCTTTGGTCTGACTGTCCCTTGCTTAATACAGGAACAGTCAACCATGTCCATCCTTGAGAGGTACCACCCCCGGCAGAGGTAGCACCTCCGGCAGAGGTAGCACCTCCGGCGGATGTGCGAATTCTATTCCTGTTAGTAAAATAATTTTTACTAAACTGAACATTATCCAGCAGGACAAAGACATCACATTGAGCAATCTTATCGAAAAATCCCAGCCAAGGAAGATAATCTGGCTGATGAATGCTTACAATCATAAGTATCCCTCCATAAAAAAAGCCTCCTGCTTGATCAGAGGCTAAATTATTCGTAACTATTCAGGTGTAAGAATGATTAAGGCGACCACAAGAGGAGAGCACCTATCAGAGGTAACACCCTTGCCAATTGCTCTTCTCTTGTGGTCGCTGTCTCCACTCTGCATTCTGGATTCTGACTCCTGTATTCTGAACTACCTGAACTATTACGACTGCAATATGTTATGCAAGTCATAGAGCTACCACTGATAACTGAGACATTACCTCACCATAAACACCACAATAAAGGTTAGCAATCCAATAAACAATATGCCTAAAGCTACAAGAAAGAGTTGACGCGTTCGTTTTTTCTTTTGTTCAGCTACATCATCTACCGTGACTATCTTTGATGTAGAACCAAGAAGCGGTTGTCCAAGAAATCCTTCGAGATCTTCGGTACTCCTAAAGGAATGATCCGTATACTCACCAAGGAATACAGAACCACACCCCAGGATAATGCCGACTATAAATCCCATCAAGGCAATCAATTGTTTATTTGGTTTAATTGGTTGGCTTGGTTCTCTGGCCGGGTCAACCACCCTGAACCTTGTCCCGCGTTCAGCTGTTTCCAGACGATGAGAGATATTGGCTGCTTCAAGTTTTTCTAAAAGCATAGCATAAATCTTCTCATTTACTGCTGAATCCCTGGTTAATTTTGCCAATTCCTGTTCCTGTTCAGGGACACTCTTTGCATCATATTCTGATTCACTGGACAATCTTACCAATTCCCTTTCTCTTGCCTCCATTGATTCAATTGCCATCTCTGATTCTTGTAGTTTTTGCTCCAATTCCTGATACACAGGATTTATCTCTGTTGTCTCTGTACTGACCACCTTTTTCTTTTCCTGCTCAAGCTGAGACTCTAACTGACTTATCTTCTTTTTCAATGAAACTATCCATGGATGGGTATCAGTATATCTTTTAGTATAAAGTTCCTGAAGTTGAGCCTGTAGTTCAGATAATTTTGTCTGAGAATTTAATGCAGCCTGATTTGTACCCATTATTTATGAAACAACAAATTTCTGTTCAGAAGATAGCTGGTTTTTAATCTTATCCCGTATTTTGTATCCTTCCTGGATATCCATTCTCAATTCTATCAACCTGTTGCGAAATCCTAATGCCCGTCCAAGGTTTGAGGTATCCCCAGGCATCTGGAACAGATTAGCTTCCTTAAACTCTTTTAGTGCTGACTCTGATTCTTCTAATTTTTGTTGATATATTCCTAATTGTTTCTTTATAAAATCAATTGCTGAATTTGCCTCTTCTGACTGGGAGAATAAGCTTTCCTGAACAAATGTTCTGGTCACATAATTAACAACCTCCTGAACAGTCTTTTTGTTCTCATCATCAAAGGAAATAAAGATAAGATCGCCTTTCAGGATAATTGCAATCCTTTTTCTCAAAGATTTAACAAGACCTTCTGAGCCAGTTTTTCCCTTTGCTCCTTTATCCAGATCTAATTGATTAATCATCTCCTCTAACTTTGTCCAGCTAAGCATCTGCTCCTTTAAGGTATCAAGCTGAAGAAAATTAGACTCAGGATTAACAGCCATTCCTTGCACCAATGGTGTTATGAGCTGTTTTTGTTCAATCAGGATTATTGCCCTTGATTGGTATATTTTGGGCAAGAAAAAGCTACCCAGAGCAGTTGTCGTAAAAACAGCCACAAAAGGAAGGATAAACAGCCACTTTCGCTTAAATATTATCTGAACATAATCCCAAATATTAAAGGTTGGTAAACCCCCAGATTGCATAAGTTCCGCCTTTTTTAAGAAATTTGGTGCCGAAGGCGGGAGTCGAACCCGCACAGGCTTGCGCCCACTAGGTCCTGAACCTAGCGTGTCTGCCATTCCACCACTTCGGCATAATTATTGTAAGTTATACAGCTTGGAGTGCATTGACCATGTCAATGCGTGCAGTGTCGCGGACACTGCACTCCAAGGAGAGAGCATCCGACAGGTAATATAGTCAGTTATAGAAAAAGAGCCACAAAGGGTGTAAATCTTAAGATACAACCCTTGTTAAAACGGCTTTTCTCATGTATGTGGTGATTTTAACTGCACAGATCGATAAAATCGATTGTGTTGATAAAGGGCTGGAGCCCTCTACTACAGATATTCTCGCTGACATGGGCAATGAATGAAAAAACATCGGTCCTCATATTGTTCACCGAGAATTGCTGATCAACAACAGTTTTGTGTCCACCATTGCTTCACCTCTGGGTATGATAGATGC
>JBDRAP010000039.1:0-9530 GCA_043823615.1 bacterium | reverse complement strand
AACAGGTGGGCTTGCTCCGAGAAATCCATTTGGGGCAAAAAAGCCACAAAAGGATGATGGCGTTCAGCCAGGTGCAATGGATGTTTATGTGGTTGGGAATTATGCCTTCGTTGCCTGCGGTATTGGCGGGATGCAGGTTGTCGATATTACGGATTCAGCCAAACCCAATGCCGGTAAGGATGATAGGCATGGTTTTGATGTGCCGACAGGCGGGATTGCAGGTGGGGTATATGCGGTTGGCAATCATGTCTATGTTGCCGCAGGTAATGCAGGGATTCAGGTGCTTGAGATACAGAACTTTTTTCCTGCTACTGGGATTGGTGCGACTGGTGCAGATGGTATCGCTCAGCTTGGCATAGTAAATACACCTGGGTGTGCTATGGATCTCTGGATAAATCCAAATACCTCTGAGCGATATGTCTATGTTGCAGATGAAAAGGGTGGATTGCAGATAATTGATGTTGGTGATGGATTTACTGTAAGCAACACAGATATGACTGCTGCTGCTCTGCTTACCGCAAGCATTCCCTTTGAGGATGCTCAGAATGTGTTTGTACAGAAATATACTTATAGGGATGATGATCCGGATAATGATCAAACCATTGCCTATGTCTCTGACGGTGCAAACGGCTTTCAGATGGTTGACATCACTGACCCAACCACTCCACAAAAAATACTGGGTGCTAGCTATAATACCAAAGATTATACCTCAGCCGTCTGGGTGCAGGATAGCTTTATCTATGCAGCTGACCGCATGGCTGGTCTGGCTATTTTTGGTGACTACAACCCGCCAGACTCACAGGGACGAAATCTGGTAAATGTTAATGCCTGCTATTCTTCGCCTCATATCTTTGACCTTGATGAAGATGGCTTTTGCGACATGCTTTCTGGTGATGAGCATGGCTATGTCTGGTTTTTTCATAATCAGGGGGCATTGTCTAACCCCTCGTTTAATGACGGCTTCAGAATTCGCGGTTCATCGAGCAGCGGGCTGCTTGATGTCGGACAGTATTCATCCCCATGGATTGTTGATTACAATGGCGATGGGGTAAAAGACCTGATTGTTGGAAATGAAACCGGGGCCGTGCTATTTTACGAAGGATATGAGACCATTCCGCTGACAACCGACAGCATTGAGGGTTTAATTCCCCTTGCCACACGCAACAGGTATTTAGCCTTTAAGCCTCCCAAAACCATCAAGGTATCTAATCGTGATATTGATGTTGGGTTACGGTCATGTCCAATGATTGGCGACTGGAATAACGATGGCGGCTTGGATCTGATCGTTGGCAATGAGGATGGCAAGCTCAATGTCTTCCTGAATACCAAGACATGGCCAGGTGAAGAGCCGTCATTTAATGCCTCCTTCAATGTTCGCGGGCAGCAGCCGCGAAACCTTCAGACAGGTGGATATTCTGTCCCCTATGTGGTTGATTGGGATAGTGACGGAAAGAAAGACCTTATCATTGGTGATAAGGATGGGTATATCACCTATTTCCACAACTCAGGGACAAATACGGCAAACCCGGAGTTTTCCTCAGGGTTCAGACCGCAGAGAACTGGCCCGGGTGGGATGGTAGATGTTAAGGTGGATGGTTATAGCGTACCAATTGCCTTTGACTGGGATATGGATGGGAAAAAGGATCTGATTGTGGGTGATTCCCATGGCAAGGTGTGGTTTTTTAGGAATACTAACACAGATGCTGCCCCTGTATTTGGCACACCAAGTGCGATGTTGGCAAACAATGCCCCAATTGATGTAGGACAATATGCTGCACCCTTTGTTTGCGACTGGAATCACGATGGTCAAAAGGATTTGGTTGTTGGAAATGAGAATGGCAATGTCCTTCTTTTCTCAAATACTGGTACGGCTAATGGCACACCTACGCTGGGAACAGCTACTATTCTAAGTAATACCAGCGGTGATATTGATGTGGGCAGGTTTGCCCGACCATGGGTGATTGATTATAATGGAGACTGGTTAGATGACCTTATAGTGGGCAATATCGATGGTAATATCAGTGTTTATTCCAATATGGGTAATGAGCAGTGTCCGGAGTATGACTTTGGTGAGAATATACAATTTGATGATGAAACAAATATCGATGCTGGACAGTGTGCTGCTCCGTGTATTGTTGACTGGGATAATGATGGGACTCTGGATTTGTTATCAGGGCATAAAGAGGGCTTCATACGGTTATTTACTTCATCACCTGACACAGAAACAATATGGATAGATGAGTCTATTACCCTGAGGTCAGGGGTTAATGACTGTCCTGCCTTCAGGTATGATGCAGCAAGGAATGCTTGTGATCCGGGTGCAATGTTAAATATGCCACTGGATATTTATTGGACATATACCACTACGGCATCTATTATTTCCTCACTAGTGGTTTTGGGGGATAGAGCTGTGGTTTGCAGCAAGGATGGGGTAATTAATGTTGTAGATATTGCAGATCTCAGCAAGTCATATTCCTATCCGATAAATACACCCATTGATTCAACCCCGATTATAATTGGAGATATGCTATATATTGGCGGTCGTGATGGAATAATTCACTGTTTTGACTGTGCTGAAAAAGAAGAGAAATGGACATATTTAACCGATGGACCCATTTGCTTGTCATCTCCTATGGTGGTTAACGGCAGACTTTATATTGGCAGCAGCGATGGACGGATGTACTGCTTGAATGCAGATGGGGGCGAGCTTCTCTGGAGTTACAAGACTACGGGAATAATTGAGTCATCCCCGGCAGTATCAGTCGGCAGGGTCTATTTTGGCAGCATGGATGGCAATGTGTATTGCATAGATGCGGTGAATGGGGCATTCAAATGGAAGCATAATATTGGTTCAGCCATTCACCCAACACCGTGTATAAAAAATAACATCCTTTATGTTGGGGCAAATGATGGCAAGGTTTATGCCTTAAAGACAGGTGACGGAACATTGCAATGGAGCTATCAAACAGGAAAACCAATAAGCTCTTCAATAGCCATAGATAGTGGTAATCTTTATTTTGGCGGGGAGGATGGGGTATTTTATTGTCTGGATGCCTTAACAGGAAGGTTAAAGTGGTCATACTACATGGGCAGCCCAATTCATTCATCTCCAATAGTTGTTAATGGCATTGTATATGTTGGTGCAGATAACGGTAGAATCTATGCCTTAAACCCTGAGGCAATCTCAACAAACAGGCTCATCTGGAGCTATCAGACCAATGGTAAGATACTCAGCTCACCAGCAGCAGCGGGTAACCGACTGTATGTAACCTCAGAGGATGGAAATTGCTATGCCTTTGGTCCACAGCGGTTTCTTGGTTCCTCAAAGATTGCCTCTATTAACGGGCCGGTTTTACCAGGGGGAACAGTGGCTTATATCATTAATATCAGCAATGCTAATGGGGTAGATGCAATTACAGTGGTTGATGAGCTTGATGCAAGCCTTATTGATCCGGTAAATATATCCAATGATGGAGGAACGACTACTCAAAATGGACGAACGGTTATTATCTGGAATAATATTAACCCGCAATTAGTCAACTCGTTGAGTTTTAATGTCAGTGTCTCACCAGATGCTGCACCAGAGGCAATAATCAATAATGCTGCCCGGATTGAGTGGACAGCAGGTTCTTTCACCATCCCTGCTGCGACCATTCGGGTAGCTGGGACAGTAACTGCTGCAAAAAGGATGATCCATTATAAGCAGGAGGTCTCACCGGGTGAAGCAATTGAGTATTCCATTACCTGCAAAAATACTATGGGCATAACCATTCACAAACTGACCATAACAGATGAGATTGATCCTAATCTGACAGCCATTGTTCCCTTAAACAATGGTGTCTATGATGCTAAAACCAGAAGGATAACATGGCAAATTATGTCAGACATTGCTAATGGGAAAGAGGTTGTTGTCAGATTTCAGGCAAAGATAGCATCAATTGTAGCAGGTGGAAATGGAACTGTTATTGATAATAATACAGCATCATTCTGGTCGACTGATACTGGAAGCAATACCATACATGCAGAGCCTGAAATAGTTACTGTCTCTGTTCCGGACTTTAGCACATCTGTTAATCAGGTGAGAGCACCCAATGTTATTCGCTCAGGGTCAGTTATTAGCTATGACATTGTCTATATCAATCAAGGAGCTATGGCTACTGATGTTGTTGTGGTTGCTAAGGTGGATGATAACCTTTCTGTTATTGCCCCAAGCATCTCTCGTCTTGGCGTTTATAGCCCTGATTATTGTCTAATTACATGGAGATTGGGGAAAATTGGAACAAATGAAAGCGGTACATTATCCTATAAGACTACAGTCAAATCTCCGGTTGATAATCAGACACAGATTACTAATACTGCGGCTATATCCTGTCGGCAGATGGAGACACAGTATCTTGAAGCAAAATCTGTGATTATTATGGCTAACAAGCCAGAGTTTAAGCAGTCAAGCATTGAGGTATTCCCAAGGAATGGAACGGGTCCATACGATATTATTTCTTATACCATTACCTGTGCCAATAGTGGGGATATGAATGCAGTTGAGACACAAGTGGTTGATGCCTTAAGTCAATATCTTTCTATTGGTTCCCTTACCAGCAGGCAAGAAGTGATTGGCAATGATTCTTTAGTAGATTTGCGTGGCAACTGGAATCAGTTTAATTCAGGCATGGTTGATGGAAACATTACTATTTGGACAAATTCAGGGACATATACCTCAAAAGAGATAAGCCTTGCCAATTATCCCAATGTGTTAGCCTTAATGCGTGAGATAAATATCAGCCCGGCTAAGGTAACCTTGAATTACTTGCCAAGTCAGGATAGGTTTGTTCTTGAGTGCCGAAATAATGGCTGGATAATGGGGCTTAAAGAAACAGGGCTTTTGCCATTTTTCTCATGTATAAAGATTCCTGTAGGCAATTACAGTGATCAAATGGCAAGCTATAATGCCATTAGCAGGGAATTAATCTGGAATATTGGAGAGATACCCGCTGGCTCAAGCACAACCCTGAGATTCAAGGCACAACTTATGCCCGGCATAGGCACAGTAACCAATGAAGCCATTATCTATTGGGGTACAGAAACAACCGGAGTCGGAAACGAAAGGGTTGGTCCTGTGTATACTAATGTGGATAATACCAAGCCGATTGTCGGACAAATACCCATTGAGGGGACAATAAATAATGTGGATGAGGATGCAAATATAAGCAGGGCATATAAAATTTTCTGGAAACCCTGGCAGGATCCTGAGTCAGGGGTAGACATGTATTGCCTTCAGGAATCAATAGATATGAAGAATTGGGGGACGATAAGCGATAGTATTATCGGAACACAATTGAATTATAGTGTTTCAAATAAGGTTAAGGGTAATACCTATTATTACCGGCTCAAGGCAAGAAATCATGCCGGACTCTGGAGTGATTTTACTCCATCCTCTGATGGTATAAGGATTGTAGATTCCTTTGGGGTGGTAAAGACAGGCACAATATCAACCGTAACAAAAGACAAATGCAGGGTTAGTATTCCGAATAATGCCTTTGTCGGGACAATAACACTTATTATTCGTAAGGTTACCAATCCATCCACCCTCTATGCCCCGGGCAGGAATTTGGCTGTATTTGATGAATCAATCGTTGAGTTGACTGCTTTGCCAGATGATTATTATGGCTCAAATACCCAACCAATAAAGCCTATTACCCTGACCCTGCCATACCTTGACCCTGATACATTTAATGAGGCTGAGGATTATAACTACCGCATATTTAAGTTGACTGTAGCCGGCTGGGAAATAGTTGCTGGAAATCAGGTGGTGTCTCCAGAAAATGATACCATTACCGTAAGCGTGCCCTCACTTTCATTCTATGCTGTGGGTAGGGCAAGCGATAGTGTTGATGATATTGTGGTGAAGCCAAATCCAGTGAGGGGAAATAGTGTGAAATTTTGCAATGCGACTGGTGATGTCTGGATATACAATACTGCCGGCGAGCTGGTGTATTCTTATCATGTAACTGGAGGGCATCCTGAGTGGAATACCAGAAATGATGTCGGCGAGCTTGTTGCCAGCGGGATTTATGTATGTGTGATTGAAAATGGGCAGGGAGAGCGAGTAACACGGGTGTTTGGAATTATCAGGTAACTTCAGATTTTGTAATCGGATTTAACGGATTAAGCGGATTAAAAATATCTTCTCAATCTGCTTAATCCGCTTAATCCGATTACAAAAAAAAGATCGTTATGGGGAGGGAACATATTATGAAAAACTGGGGGAGATTAATGGCGTTAGCCTGCGTACTACTAACAGCCATAGCAGTACATGCAGAGATAAGCCCTGGCAAGGATGGGGTTGCCTTCTTAAAGGTTGGTGTTGGTGCCAGGGCAATTGGTATGGGTGAGGGGTTTTCAGCCATAGCCGATGATGCCTCAGCTATTTATTACAACCCAGCCGGGCTTGTCCATATTTCATCCCCATGCATATCTACCTCGTATAATCAATGGATTGGCGGTCTTATGCATGGTGCAGTAACATATGTTAATCCATGCTTCAAGCAATCAGCCATTGGCATAAGTGCAGTTTATCTTGGAACAAATGGCATCCCAAGGTATGAGAGTATTACGAGTTCTCAGTCAGGGGAATACAAGGCATATGACATGAGTCTTAACTGTGCCTATGCCTTTCACTTTACCCGGGGCATTTCTTTTGGAATAAACATCAAGGGCATTTCCGAAAAGATAGATAATGAAGAGGCGGGTGGGTTTGCGGTTGATTTTGGGCAATTATATCACACACCCATTGATGGATTATCTTTCAGCTCGGTTGTTCAGAATGTGGGACCAGCCATGATGTTTAAGGAGGCAGCATTCAAGCTGCCAACATGTTACAAGCTTGGGATTGCATATCAATTCCCAGACTATCCTCTTCTGATAGGATGCGACTTAACCAAGCCTTCGGATAATAAATGCAAGGTAAATATTGGATTTGAATGTAAGTTAATGGATACCCTTGCTATCAGGGGAGGGCTTAATTCACAACTATTTGAGGACATGAGTTCTGGGCTGAATCTTGGGTTTGGATTCCCGCTTGGGCCATACATGGTAGATTATGCCTTTATGCCTACCAAGAGAGTAGGGGATACACATCGGCTGTCGATTGGTATGCGGCTGGGGGATCAGAATAAGACAGAAAGCCATGACCTTTATGGTGAATAAGGTTGTGGGAATGAGAGTTGTTGTCATTCTGCACAAAAGCATGTTGACAAGTCATCATGATGATGATATAATGATGTTTCAAGAGGTGATTTTTAATGAGAACAACTGTTGTTTTGGAACCTGAAGTAGAAAAATTAGTTAGGATGCTATCGCTTAAAAGAAAATTCAGTCAATTTATAAATCAGTGCATTAAGGAACATTTTAAGAATGAAGAGAAAAAAAAGCTAAGGAATGAGTTGTTGATAACTTATAAAAAGGCAAATAAAGAAGGGGAAGAAATAGTAGAGGGCTTTAAGTCTATTGAAATAGAGGGATGGCCAGAATGGTGAGTTTCCCATTACGGGGTGAAATATATTGGGTGAATCTTGAACCCACATTAGGAACTGAGATTAAGAAAACTCGTCCTTGTTTAATTGTTTCCTGTGATGAAGCAAACAAAAGTTATGGACAGGTGACTGTTTTGCCTTTGACATCTCAACATTTGGAAACAATTGCACCCTTTCAGGTATTTTTGCCAACAGATGAAACTGGTTTAGATAAGGATTCAAAAGCATTAGCTGAACAGATTAGAACTATTTCTAAGCTCAGATTAATTAAAATGATTGGAAGGATACAGGAAGACTTGATGATGGAGATAGCTTGGGCTATAAAAATCCATCTGGATTTAGAATAATTTGCTTTATAATTAAATAGGTTGCAGGTAATAGTTCAGCTAACCGCAGAGGCGCAGAGACACAGAGAAAAACTTAAAGTTTATTGGCCATACGCTTGATTCAATCCCTTAAGACAGAAACATTGAAATTGACATTGCAAGCTACTGGCAAATCAACTTGCCTTATCAATTAGTCTTTTTCTGTGATCTGATTAGTTTCCATTCTCTGTGCCTCTGCGTCTCTGCGGTGAACTATTACGGTTGCAGATTGTAAGGAGTGTTCTGAAATGGTCCATGTAACTCGTCTCAATGGCGTACAGTTTTATATAAATCCACATCAGATTGAATGTATTCAGGCAACCCCTGATACGGTTGTTACTCTGATTAATGGCCAAAAGTATATAGTTAAGGAAAATGTTGATGAATTGCTTGGCTTGATTGTCAAATATCGACGCAGTGTTGCTCCAACCTGTTTGCCGCCAGGGAATGATGCGGATTGATGAGGTTAGGGGCAGTTTGTGCCTACCCTGATATTGGGGCAACCACAGGGGTTATTGGATAGAGATATACTCGAATGAATCAGGTTTCCAAAAACAAGAGGCAACCACAAGCCCTGCCTTGATTAGTTTATCTGAAACATGATTTATTTGAGTATACATAGGTCTGTACCTACAACAGAGGGCAACCCATGGGGTTGCCCCTACTAAAAAGGAGGAGAAAAATAATGGCTGAAAAGGAACATAAAAAAGAAGCTGAAGAGGAAACAGCTGAGGGTGAGGAAAAACCAAAAAAAGAAAAAAAAGATATGGGCGGGCTAATCAAGGTCTTAGGAATGGTTGCCTTGGTGCTTGTCTTAATAATTGTTGTAATTTTTGTTGCCTCCAATGTGGCTAAAAAATCTATTGCCCCACCAGATGAAGAGTTTGAACCAGAAAAGGTGGAAAAAGAAGAGGCACATGCAGAGGCAGAAAAACCACTCCACGATAATTACATAGGAGACTTTACTGCAAAATTGGCTGATGTAGAAGAGGCACACTATGTCAAGATTACAGACTTGGCACTGAAATATGACCCCATAAAATATAAGCTGTTAGCAGCAGAACTGGGAGAAAGGGATAGTGAGATCAAGGATGCTATTAATACCATTCTTATCAGTAAAACCTCAGAAGTCAATAGTGTTAAGGGTAAGGAAGAATTAAGGGAAGAGATTAAAGAAAAGATAAATTCAATGTTGATTGAGGGACAAATACCTGAGGTGCTTTTCCAGGTGATTGTGCAATAGTCTGAGGTAGTGCAAAAAAGCGAGAACCTGTGCAATTAAGATTATCCGCAGATTACGCAGATTTCACAGATTATCAGAAAAAACCCAAAGGCAGGCTGTAATGGTTTATGAGACATTTGTCGTAGGGACAGTCCACTGTCCTTGCCCTCTGTCTCTTTAATCTGCGATAATCTGCGTAATCTGCGGATTATTCCCTGTGTAGGGGCGAACGGCCTGTTTGCCCCTGCTACTCAATCACCAATTACGCATTATTTCGACCTGTGCGGTTGTGGATAATTACATCAAGCTTATAAAACACCGACAATTGTTCCGTTAGGAACATAATATCGGTAGAACAATTATAAACAAATCAATCAGTTCCGTAGGAACGGTATAATTTCAAACCGATTGAAT
>JBDRAP010000038.1:0-5361 GCA_043823615.1 bacterium | reverse complement strand
CCACCGATATCTACACGAGCCTTAACTCTCTTTCCCGACTCTACGCTCTTCCGTTCTTTACTTGTCCCGAGCCTCGCCATCCATGGGGTCAATGGTAAACATTTTTTCATAGCTTCCTTTTGCCTCTTCAAACATTCCCTTTTTTTCATAGGACATACCCAGCAGGTTGTAGAAATTGCTTTCTAATGGGTAGATTTTATTTACTCTTTGTGCCTCAAGAATAGCTAAATCTATATTTCCCGTCAGTTTGTCAGCTGTGTCTAAATAAGCATGTATAATATATTCATAATAGAGCTTTTCCTTTGGGTTAAGGGACAGGGCATTCTTAAACTTGTCGATAGAAAGCACCTTCTCGCCTGACCAGTACAGCTTTGCCCCTTGATTGTATTCCATATCAGCCCTGTACCACGCATAAGTTGTCTTGAATAAACAAAAGGATAGTCCGGCAATCAGGATGGTAATAATAGGGATGGCAGCCAATTTGACATTATAGACTTGTCTGGATGGGACAAGTCCTGACAGACATCCAGTCATGATAAAGAATAATGCCGTACTGGGTAATATCCAGAAACAGAATTGATTTTGAATGAAATAGCCCAACCCTCCGGAAAGAATGGCTATGACAAGTATGGATTCTTTCCCTGTGGGCATTTCCCTGATAATCTTTAAGCAAACTATTGCAACGACGAACAAAAACCACAGATATGTCAGAACCCCTAATAATCCCTTGGTTATAGCCATATCTATGATGTCATTATGTACCCTGTCTGGCCGTCCATATTCTCCACCCTCATTTCGTATCAAATCTAAGGATCGATATTTAGAGTATACCATGCCAAATGTTTCCGGACCAGTACCAAATATTGGGTAATCCTTGATAATGCCAAGTGCATCCCGCCACATGAAGATACGGCTGGCTGCCCCACCAGCAAGTTTTGGTGACTCTTTCCCTGCTATATTTTTTTCTTGCGTTGAAAAGGTTTGTGCAAACCTTTTTAATGGAGATACCTCTGGATTCAGGATAAAATAGAGGCTGACGCAGACCATTCCAGCGATAAGCAATATCAGTTTTGTCCTCATGGATTGGTTAAGCCTTTTTCTGATTAATATCCCAAAGATAACACATGAAGCCAAAAAACCTAAGAATGCCCCCCTTGTATTGGCTGCAAATATTCCGGAGAGTATCAATAAACAAGCAATGCCGGAAAGCCATGGCAGGATACGATATACAACTGATAATAGAGGGGGTTTATGTTGACTTTCGACTTTCGACTTTCGACTGTTTTCCCTCCCTGTTTTTTTTTCTTCCTGCATCAGGTATCCAGCCAATGCTAATGGGAAAACCGTAGCCACATATGCACCAAAGTATACAGAATTACCAAATGTAGAGATAACCCTGCTCGTGCCATAATCCTGCCAGCCTACAAGGTCAATATGAAGGGACTGAAGAAGTCCATAAAGGCTAACCACTGCCCCGGCAAGGATGGCTGTTCCCAGAATTCTTAAGATAGCCCCCTTGTCGAGACAGTTTGCTGCAATATAAAACAAGATGATGTAATTAACGCAGCTTATTAATCCTTCATAGCGATAATAAGCCCCCCAAAGACTGATGTAAGGACATACAGAGAGAACGGTTGATAGTATTGTTATTATCAGGAAGAGACAAAGTGGCAGGTCGAGTATGGTATGATAGAGATTAAGCCTTTTAGAAAGAATAGCCTTTATCAATAATCCAATAAGACAGATAAGGGTAAATACTTGCATCATAGCCAGCTTGCCCAGCATTATTCCGGAAAGTCGGGTATCTACCCACCATGGGACGAAAAAAATAAGGGACATCAGGCTGCCTTCAATTACAAACTGGGAATATTTAACAAGAGTATCCTGTTTCATTTTATCGCCCTATCCCCAATATCCTTCCGATAATGCATATCATCAAAGTGTATCAATGTCGCAGCCTCATACGCCAGTTTTTTTGCTTCACGAATGTCTTTGCCGCAGGCAACAATATTTAATACCCTGCCGCCGGATGTTACTGTTTGACCATCTGTTATGCTTGTTCCTGCATGAAAGATAATAACATCCTGTATCTTATCTGCCTCATCAAGCCCTGTGATGGTCAGATTCTTTTTGTACGATGCAGGGTATCCGCCAGAAGCCAAAACAACACACAGTGCAGATAAATGTTTCCATGCAATATGAATATCATTCAGCCTGTTTTCCATGCAGGCAAGCATTATCTCCACAAGGTCTGTCTCAAGCAAGGGGAGTATTGCCTGACACTCTGGATCTCCAAATCTGATATTATACTCTAACACCTTTGGTCCATCTTTGGTAAGCATCAATCCGAGATAAATAACCCCGACATATTTTCTACCCTCTTCCCGTAATCCCCATATGGTAGGCTCTAAAATATTCTTTTGAATGAAGTCATAGAGTGGGAGCTCATTTTGCAGATGAGATGCAAACAATGGATATGGGGCATAGGCACCCATGCCACCGGTATTTGGTCCCTTATCATGATCAAAGATTCGTTTATGGTCCTGAGCAGAAACCATTTGGACTGCGTGTTGTCCATCAGTAAAGGCAAGCACAGACACCTCTTCTCCTATGAGACATTCTTCAATGATAATCTGGGATCCTGCCTTGCCAAAGATGAGTTCAACCATGATCTTATTAATGGCAGCAACTGCCTCCTCAATACGGCTGCAAATGAATACACCCTTGCCCGCAGCCAGACCATCAGCCTTGATAACTACAGGTAGTGGAGCACTCCTGACATATTCTACAGCTGACTGGGCATCCTTAAATACCTGAAACCTTGCTGTGGGAATAGAATTGCGGGACATAAACCTTTTGGCAAATACCTTGCTTGCCTCAAGGATAGCCGCATCCCTTGTTGGTCCAAATATTTTTAAGGTTGCCTCATGGAAATGGTCAACAATACCGTCTGTCAATGGTGCTTCAGACCCTACAACAGTCAGGTCTATCTTGTTTGCCTTGGCAAAATGAATTAATCTCTGGATATATTCTGGTGAGCCAGGGATAATATTGACGCATTCTGCTATTTGTCCTATTCCATCATTACCAGGGGCACAATAAATAGTATCTACGAGCTTGCTTTGTTTAAGTTTCCAGCAAATACTGTGCTCCCTGCCACCTGAACCAATAACTAATATTTTCATTTTTCCTCCATATCTGTGGGGAATAAGTCTTATGAGTCATATGCGACCTATTCTTTTCCTTCATCTGCTTATCATTTTCATTTGAAGCCTCATTAGCTTAACTATTTGCTGAGATGTTCTGGATATATTTGTATTGGGTGTAGTACATTCAATCACCTTTAAGAAACTGTTCAGGGACTCGTTGAACATATCCTTGACAAAATAAGCAACCCCTAATCCAAGGTAGATATTATCATCCTTGTCTTTTATGCGTTCATATATTTCAATAGCTTCATTGAGCTTCCCATTTTGCAGTTGAGGAAGTGCAGGATCATTTTTTACCCTATCAATATATGTAGGCAGGCTGAGACATTTAGCCAAATAGGGAAGCAATTCCTCACACTCATCCGGTATACTTATAGGAAGGTATTCTATGGCTGTTTCTCTTTTATCTACAAGAACATAAAGGATGCCCAGCCATTTATAGATAGAGGAAAGCATTTCCTCATCCTGAATAATAGCAGCAGCTTTTAGATAATGGTGAATGGATAGGGAAATATCTCCAGTCTTCCTATAGGCACCAGCCAGTGCTATGTATGTCTCTTTGGCAGCAGCATCTAACTTGAGAATCCGCTGATATATCTCAATGGCTGCCGTGTATTCTCCAATATCTATATACCCGTATCCTGCATCCATTAAAGAATTTATTAACAGCAGCTTTCTTGTCTTCTTACTGATTTCTCTTTGTTTTGCTGGTTTTTCAAGTGCGTATATCCCTTCTAATGTTTGGAGAGAGATGATGTCCTGCTTGTTAAATTTTATTGTTTCCTCAAGCAAGGGGATTGCCTTGGAATTATTGCCTTTTTCTGCATATAATTGTCCAATAATACCTGTCAACTCTTTTCGGGGCATACCCAATTCAAGGGCTTTTTCAAACATTTCAATAGCCTTACCCCTTTCATCCTGCTCAAGATATATATATCCAAGTTCCTTGGCAAGAATCCCATTTTGAGGGTTTGTGCGGAAGAGTTCCTCATAAGCAAAAATTGCCTCTGATTTAACCGCTTTTTTGAGTAATACATACAGTTGAGGATTTTTAGGAGAGGTTAGGAGCTGTTGTTTTATTTGATCAATAGCCAGATGGTATTTTTTTTCTTTTATGGATGCAGTAATTTTATCAATTGAACTAATAGATTCCCCTGCACCAAAGGCTAACCTTGAACAGAAAAGAATAATCAAGACAATCAGAACATTCTTCATTTCTTATGCACCCTCGTATAATTATCTTAGAATAATATCACAAATAGATAGACATGTCAATAATTTTGTTTGATATTTTTATGGGGTTGTGGTATAATTGGTGAAAGCTAAAGATGTTAGGAGGTGTGAAATGTTGAGATTATGTAGTTGTCTGATTGCTGTGTGGCTCGTTGGATGTCAATGCCCCTTGCCTGAGAAAAAACACATGACCAAGGAGGTATCGACTTTAGCAGAAATTCCTGCAAAAGTCGGCACAGAGGCTGTATCCTCAGTGGTTCAGCAAAAGCCCCTGCTTGAAACCACTATCCAATGGGTTAGCTCCTTTGATGATGGGTTAAGGATGGCTAAGGCAAGAAATTGTTCATTGATGGTTGATTTTTCTGCAGAGTGGTGTGGATGGTGTAAAAAATTAGATGAGGATACATGGACAAACAAGGATGTTATCCTGCTTGCACAGAAGTTTGTATGTGTTAAAATAGATTGCGATACAGACAGACAAACCCCTGCCCGATATGGGGCAAAAAGTCTGCCAACCATTTTGTTTATGAACACCGATGGAAAAGTTATTCATCAAGTGCTTGGGTACAGGAATGCAGAGGATATGACTGTGGAGATGAATGCAGCAGGCAAAAGATAGGGGGACAACCAAGGGCAGGTAGCCCACTATCCCTGTCATCGACAAACAACATTCTCCGCGATCTCCGCGTGGAATACTCCCCCTCTGTAATGGGTCAGTAAATTGGGAGAATTGCTTAGCAAAAGGTATTTCCTGTTTTAGTGGAGAATGTTACACACCCCTAACCCCTCTTATTAGAGGGGAATACAGAAAATCCCCTCTTGAGAGGGGGGAGGGGGTGTGTAACTCTTGAGAGGGGGGAGGGGATGTGTTCAATTTCCTCCATTTCACTGACCCATTACCCCTCCTCTGTCAGCAGTA
>JBDRAP010000037.1:0-5328 GCA_043823615.1 bacterium | reverse complement strand
ATTTATGAACGATTCAAGGAAAATTGTCCACTTTTAAGAATGCCATTTGTGCTTGTTTTTGGAATGATAGCACCATTAGGATTAGTTGGAATGCTCTTCTCCATGAGGAGATGGTGGAATAAAGCCTTTCTATTGTATCTCGTTTCTACTATTTACATGCTGGCAACCATTGCCTTCTTTGTTCAGGCAAGATTCAGGATACCCATTGTTCCCTATCTTGCCATATTTGGAGGGTTTGCTATATGGTACCTTTATGAGGCTATTAAGGCAAAAAGATATATCTTATGTTTCTTTGTTCCTGCATTGATTGTGCTTTATCTCCTGATCAACTTTCAAACCCATCTTGGCTGGACATATCCCATTCTTCATCCTTATGGGACATGTACAGAATCGCGAGATGGGGTTATGCTCCGTGACGATAGTGGAGAATGGCACGGTAAGGAGTTTGTTACCCTTGATTCTCCTGAGAAGATGGTTAAGAAAGAATTAATTATTACTGAAGATATAGGTAACTATAAAGATGCTCTGTTACTTCTGCATTATGCCCTTGGTGATAAAGGAGCAGTAGTCATTAATATCAATGGCAAGCAATTTCCAATAGTACCCTGTAATCGTCTAACTTATGGGAGATTTTTCCGTACAGCTGAGATAGGGATTGAGCCTCAAAAATATTTGAAAAAAGGGTTAAATACCATTACCCTGCGAGTGATTGACGGTGGCAATATGACTATCCCTATAGATGACTGGCGATGTTATAAAAGGTCATACTTGTCTGGAGATTCTGGAAAGACATGGCAATCTGTATCTAAGGGTGAGGTTATCATTGGGCTGAAGTTTATTCGAATAGAAACAGCAATCAGTAATTCTAAGTAAATTTTGCTTTCCTGATACTCGAGTTCCAAGTTTTTTTCTCGACACTCGATGTTCAAGTTTTTTAACCTGTACAGAAAACGGACACCCCACAAGGAGGGAGCCCCTCTGGCAGGGATGTCTCTACGATTTTTGGCAATGTTCCGTTGTAGGGACAGGGCTTGTCCTTGTCCGTGTAAATGTACAATTACAAAGACGGACACCCACAAGGGAATGTCCCTACGAATGGTTATGCGTCAAATTAAAGTTGACGAGACACTACCACAGATGTTCTCACTAACAGTGGCAATGAATGAAAAAACATCAGTCCTGCGTTGTTCACCGGGAATTGCTGCTTTTTCACAGATTACCTCTTAAATATTGTGCTTAAATCTATTTCTAAATCCGGGAAGATATCCACTTTTAGCTTAGCATCTTTCTTATATTCTTCAGGTTTCTCATACCTATCATCAAGAAGCTTAAACACAACAACCTCTTCTGTTTCAGGGTCAAATACCCAGTATTGTTTCACCTTATGCCTTTCATATAAATGGTATTTGGTTACAAAGTCCTTTTTTGCTGTGTAGGGGGATAAGATTTCTATAACTATATCAGGATTACCCTTACATCCCCTGTCATCAAGTTTATTTCTATCACAAACAACGACAATATCCGGCTGAACCACAGTATCTATCTCTTCATCAGACTCATCAGATTCAGGGAAACGGACATCAAATGGGGCAACATAGACCTGACAGGGTTTGTCCAATAAATAGTTTGAAATCTGTCTGGAGAGTTCAACTACAATCTTCTGATGCCTTCTTAATGGGGCAGGACTCATATCATAAGCTACTCCATCTATCAATTCCCACCGCTGGTCATCTGGCCACTTCAGATAATCTCCATAAGTGAATCTTTCTTCTTTTTTTCTCATCGCAAGCCCCATAAACAACGCCTCCTTCTGAAATGATAAGAATTCTGTAACTATTCAGCTATCCAGATGTGTAAGATAAGGAGAAATGGAGAAAAGGGAGAATTGGGGAGAATACAGAAGGATGCAGAATTTAAGAATATTCTGTATCATGACTGTTTTGAATTCTGACTCCTATTAACTTTCTCCATTTCCCCATTTTCTCCTTTTCTCCTTTATTACACATCTGAATAGTTACAGAATTCTCTGTGTCCTCTGTGTCCTCTGTGGTTAATCTTTTCCCTTATTTTGCCAACTTTTTTATCCTTGAATCCGCTTTTTTGGCATATGAATTTTCCGAAAAATTCTTAAGAATCAGCTGATACATCGCAAGAGCCTTATCGTTATTGCTGAGATTTTCTTCACACAGCTGACCAGCACGATAAAGCATCTCCGGCACACAAGAATCCTTTGGATATTCCTGATAAAGCCTTTGATAGATAGTTACAGCCTGTTCGTAATCGCTTATCTTCTCATAGCAATTCCCTGTAGTAATAAGGGCTGATGGGGACATGGGGCTTTGAGGATATTCCTTGACTATTTTGTCATATGCCTCAATAACCTGCTCATATCTTTTAAGCCCTTCAAATATCCTGCCCAATTCAAACAATGCCACGGGTGCTTGTTCGCTTTTAGGATATGTAGCAACCACTGACTCATAGGATTTAATGGCTTTATTATCGTCCTTTAATTTATTCGCTAAAATTCTGGCAATTTCCAATAGATGTGTAGGAGCATTAGCATCACCCGGAAATCTTGAAACACCCTCCTGATAAAAAGAAACTGCACCCTGATAATCCTTAACCGTATCAAATATCTTCCCTATCTCAAAATATACCCGGGCAAGCTGAGGTTGATTTGGATACAAATAAATAGTCTTCAGATAAACAGCGATAGCCAGATACTCCTGATTTTTCACCTTAAGAAGATTTTGAGCCTTTATTTGATATGCCTCAAAGGCTATTGGGTTGCATGAATAGCCCTCTAAAAATTTATCTATTTCATGGTCAAGATACGGGTAGAGCGGCGCATCTATAATTGTAAAAAGCTGCTTGATATAATTAAGCCATCTTTCTTCCTTTTTCTCTCCTCCGCAGGAAATAGCCAGCAGCTTTTGAGAAAATTCCTTATCAATCTTTTTCGCCTTTTCCATATCCCTGATCTTGCCCTTTGCCTTAGAAACAAATGTTCCCTCGGGCCAAACACAAATCAGTTTGGCATATACTATTGCAGCCTCATCATATTTCTTTTCATCTTCATATAATTGACCCACAAGGTATTGGATCTCATCACTTTTTTCTAACCCAAGATAATTTGCTGTATATCTCTCCAATTCCATGATAGTATTGGCATTTATTTCTTTTAGTTTCATAGAATTGAGCCTTTTTACATAATCCAACTGTTTTTGACCCTGTTCCTTTTTAATCTCTTCAGGCACGATACCCTGTTTTAATTGGTTTAACTTTTCAGTTAATTGATTATTCGAGGCAGCGGCTGTTTCATTTTTCTTTGCCATTTCCTTAGAAGATTGTTCTAAGGCATTCTTTTCCTTATTCAGGTTTTCCTTTAAGGCAGCTGTTTGTGCCTCGTCTGCCTTATATTTTTCAAGGACAGCACCTGTCTCTTTAATCTGGTTTCCGACTGTAGTCAGTTGTACAGAGATAGTACCTATGGTATCTTCCTTTTCTTTTAACGATACCTTTAGTTCATCTATCTGCTTTTGTAGGCTTGCGGCTTGAGTTTGCAAATCCTTCTGCTTGGTTGTGGATTGCTTCTTATCGCTGTCAAGACTCTCTTTAATGGTAACAATCTCAGCATTTTTATCCTTTAAGGCTTGCAGCTTTTCTTTTAATTGAGCCTGCATATTTACAATTGTCTCCTCTGCACTCGTGAGCTTTGTCTTGGTTTCATCTATTTCTTTCTTTGCATCCTGCTGAATCTTAGTCTTTTCATCATCTTTTTGGGTAACAGTTATTGTTAATTGCTTGATCTTTTCAGCATTCTTATCCCGTTCTTCTACACAAGCGTTATATTTTTTTGATAAAGCATCCTTCTGGTCGCTCACATTCTTTATTCTAACCTGTAGCAGATTATTTTCTGCCTGCAATTCATCAACGGTCTTTTCTTCCTCTGCCCGTACCGATGAAGACATTAGCACACCCAAAAACATAACCAATAGCAATAACTTAAATTTAACCATAGCCCTACCTCCTGCATATTGAATAATATCCCCTCAGAAAGTATCTTACCATGATCAGAGAGATTTGTCAAGAATTTTCGGCAGGCTATTACGGAACTAATAATCAGTGGCAGCACCATACCACATACAGTACTTGCTGATAAGATTAGTACAATATACTGTATGCTTCTCGTGCCAAATTCCTATTCCGTAACAGCCTGTCGAGTAAAAGATAATTGTGAGTTTTCACACAGTCTGCTTGTGGATGTCAGTTTGATTTGGCTTCGTGATTATCTGCAACTCTTGTGATTATTCGTTGCTTTTTCGGACAGGGACAAGCCTGCCAGAGGTGCTCTCTTCCTGTCCCTACAACTGTTATGTCAACTTAATTAATGGATTGCATATAATATCATCCCTTCGGGATTAAATGCAGAAGATGAAAGAAACCAAGAACAGATAATCCTAACCCTGAATGGGTGGCATTATTGTAAAATAGACATCATTAATGATGAATCGTTGCGATATAAATTTTAATTGCACAAGTCAAAATTTGGTGGTGTCCCAGAATAACTCAAAATAAACAGGGGACAATAGCAGAGACAAGCTCTGCTGCTACAGGTTGTTATAGCGGCAACCGTTATGGTCGATTAAATGAGCTTGCATTTGTAAGTTAAAATGGGATGCTACTAAAATTTGTGTTGCAATCTTAAAAAAATGAGTGTATACTAATTAACAGTCTGCAATTGGAATACGAGGAGGCATAACCATGTCGCATTCAGAAATCATAAAGACTCTAAAAGAATTTAAGACAAAACACGCCCAAAAATATGACATACTTGCCTTAGGTATTTTTGGCTCTGTTGCTCGTAATACTACAAAACAAGAAAGTGATGTTGATGTGGTGGTCAAGATGAAGAAGCAAGATTTGTTCAATATAATAGGTATTAAACAGGATTTGGAAGAAATGCTCCATGTCTCGGTTGATGTTATCAGCTACAGGGAAAAAATGAATGATTTTCTTAAAAACAGAATAGACAAGGAAACCGTTTATGTATGACAAGGAATTAACTCTTAAACTGGGGACAGCGACTATTTATTGAGTTTGATCCATGGATGACTGGGAATTATCCTTCTCAAAAAATAGGCGCTGTCCCAATACTGTTCGGAATGATTTGGCATGATTCTTGCTTGTAATCATTTTCAATCCAACTTCATGCTAAAGCAGTATTTTACCATAAAGTTTGGATTGTTAAATATTAACTTAACCAGAAAATAGTCAAGAAAGGTAACTGCTCAATATCCTGTGGCAATTCGCAAGAGATTGAAAGCA
>JBDRAP010000036.1:0-3524 GCA_043823615.1 bacterium | reverse complement strand
CACCAACCTCTTATCTGTATCCATAGAATGATCAGAATACCTGTAAGAAGAATACTCATAAGCTGCCTTTGAAACACCAAATCCTATATAGGCTGAGGCAGACCTGTCATAATTAATATGATATTTAATCAGACACGGTGACGCATACGATATATCGATACTTTTAGAAGAATAGTTATAACCATCATATTCCGATTCATATTTGTCCAATCCATACCCGCCAAATCCGTATTGAAATCCCCAGTTAGATTTGCTGTTCACATAATCCAGATATAGATTAGCTCCGAACACATCATCATGTCCTCCAAGCATAAATCCAATTCCAGCTATCTTTCGTTTGCCGATATACACAATTGGAAGCCCTGTTTTTATTGATTTATTCTTTTCCTGCCAGGTAATCCTGCCAACTGCCTTTTCTGGATAGATTTCCCCTCCTATTTGTAATAATCCAATCAGCTTACCATCCTCATAGATTTCATATATGTCTCGTTCCTTTACCCTGTCATGGCTTCCCTTATTTATAACTATTTTATTGTCAGAGAGTTGCATTATACATGGTTCCTGTGATTGAGGAACAGAAGACAAGTAGCCAGCTTGTTGTGTAAGTTTTGCATTACCAATTAGTTTGTCAATTATCCTGTTTACTATCTGGTCAGCTGTCTTCTCTAATTCCTTTGGGCTGTGAGAGGTACATTCCTCTGATTCATCCATGATAATCTCCCCGGTCTCTACATCTATCATCTTTACCAAAAGGTAATATATCTCATTTATAGAAGTGAGCTTCCCAACAAACATATACTGGGCATTAAGGATATTTCCAATCTTTATAGCACAATCATCTGTGGTACAACCCATTTGTTGAAAGGCATGTTCTTTTAAGATCATCTCCATATTTTGTTTATCTACTACCTTAAAAACCCTTGAATTAACTATGCTTCTGCGAATAACATCACTGGCAAATATTGCTTCTATCTGCGAGACATTTTCTGTTGCAAAATCAGCTACAGCTACATGTGCTTCTATTCTGGAAATAATCTTCACCTCTTGTGTTGATTTATTACCAGCAAGGTCATAAGCAGTAATAACAATCGTATTTTGTCCAACATTTGGCAGATGCACCTCATGAGAGAATAAGACACTTTTTTTAGATGAAATACTTATCTCCTCATCATTAATCAACACCCGATGAATGCTTACATTATCACTAACTATGCCGCTAACAAGAACCTTACGAAAAACCTTGGCATTCTCCTGAGGGGCATTGATAGTAATAATTGGCGGGATATTATCTTGTCCAACGGTATCCTGAGCATACACAAATGAAGATATTGGTATGATAATCATAGAAAGGCTGCATAGAAATTGCACGATAATTCGCATAGTTTTACTCCTTGTTTCCTGATCTTAATTTGTAACTATTCAGATGTGTAATAAAGGAGAAATGGAGAAAAGGGAGAACAGGGGAGAATACAGAAGGACAGAATTAAGAATATTCTAACTCCTAAATTCTGACTCCTATTAATCTTCTCCATTTCCCCATCTTCCCCTTTTCTCCTTTATTACACATCTGAATAATTACCATATTTTATCAGTAAACCTATTGCATGTCAAGAGAATTCTGGAAGGGTACAACCTTCGTAAGCGTTCAGCCGTCAGCTGTCAGCTATCAGCAGTGAAAGGTGAAAGGCTAAAGCCTGAACTCCAATTTCTCGAATCGCGAATCTCGAATCTGCAGAACATGGAACAGATTCGCGATTCACAATTGCTGAAGGCTGACCGCTGATAGCTGATAGCTGACTGCTCCCTTTTCACCACACCAGAAGTAATATCCCCATTCCAAAGAAAAACACAGCCATAGCAAGTTTTATAGCAGCAACATGCTTTTTCGCAAATGCAGAAAGTGTTTTTGATTTTACACCATTGTAACTCAGCAGAAAAATAATAATCAGGGGAGCAATAAACATTAGATTGTACAGAATCAGGTAACCAAAAGCCATCATCTTTAACCCTGATAATTTTGCCATGTACATTAGGGTAGGCACATATATCTGACCAGTACATGAAAACTCAAGGAGAGAAATGATCATGCCCAACCCAAAGGATGAAAGGATATATCCGCTTGCCGTACTATGTTTGCAAATACTCTGATAAATCCTTGTTTTTGGCAGATGACAGGTTGTTCCGGAACAGATAAGCTCATCCACGGGCGGTGTGTCGGATATGGTACTGCTGTTAATTATCCGTTTTGCAATAGTCTGAGGCAGCAGACTATCTTCCTGTAATTTGCCTTGTTTAATCTTTAAGTAATCTATTATGGATAATATGCCCAGAATAATGGTCATAGATGCAATCAGGTAATGAATAATTCTGAAGTCTGCTATCTTCAGGACATGAAATATTCCAAGTCCAATCAGCAGATATGCCAAAAATACTGCTGTAGTAAACGATATTCCAATCATTAATATTTCTTTGCGTCCGCGTCCGGCAAGCACAAGATAAGACAGAAAAAATATTATGGTGGCAAAGGCACAAGGATTGATCCCATCTAATAAACCGGCAATAAGGAGGGGAATAATCCTGACAGAGACAAATTTTTCTATATGTACAGGTTTGTCCGATAATATATCCAACATGCTGCCGTAGTCACAACCGCCGCGAGATACACACTGTTTAATTTCATTCTCCAGATGCAATTGTATTTGTTTCTTGCCATAGAGCATGTGGTTATCAATAAATATAACCGGCAATTTGGTGTCTTGAGTATTCATTTGCTTTTCCAGCAAAAGCAGTTTCTTGTAATTTTCCGGCTGATTTATCTCAAACACCTTGAGTTTAATGCTTGCCATGTGTTTTTTTCCAATCTGTGGGATTATCTCTGATTTTAATCTCTGACAGTATTTGCAGTTTGGTGTAGAGAAGAGGGCAATGCAGACACTTACCCCTGCCGTACCTATGCCGGAGGTAACTGTCTGTATGGGTATGTTGTTATCAGCTATAGAATGGCTGATGTTTACCATGCCCTCAACTATCAGAGTAACTTGTGGATTGACAGGGTCGTTTGAATCTACAAATATATATTCGGTTATCTTACCAGTACGATCCTGTGTATCAAGATTAAGGCGTATCTTTTGGATATTATTGGAGGTAATTTTGGCAATATTTGGGGTTATTCTGAGGCATTCACAGGATGATCGCAGCCTCACATTCATTATTCCCTTACCAGAGTTTTTAATCGCAAGTGTTTGTTGAAGCTGTTGGTGTTGCAAAGTCTCATGGAATTTAATGACAGATGGCCTGAATCTGATGGATGGTTCATCCGCAGCAATTGTTGTTACCGGCAGTAATATCATCGACAATAGGATAATAAATTTATTCATCAAAGTTGCCTTTTTCGATCTGTATAGCTAAAAATCACCATAGGTTGTTAGTAATCGTTCAGCTGTTAGCTATCAGCAGGCAGCAAAGACCATGAAATTAAGATAACTATTTAGGTGTAAGAAATAGTTAAGGCAGGGACAAGGGGG
>JBDRAP010000035.1:0-14765 GCA_043823615.1 bacterium | reverse complement strand
ACGAAGGGCAAATCAAGGGGAAGATAAATCACCCCCATTGCAGATAGCTTTCTGGCAATATCTGTGCCTGTAGCCGTAATGGTTGAGATAAGGATGGAATATTCGTGGAGATTAGCCCTTAGTTCCATAACCATCCTGGATATACCCATTACCTCACCCACAGATGCTGCATGAACCCAGATAATTTTTTTCCCCTTAAAGATATTTTGAGATCGTTTGAGTGAAAAGCCAAGTCTTTGAAGAATACCGTGATGAAGATAACACAGGATGGGAATGAGAAATAGATACAGAAGCAAATTGTATAGTAGATGCATATTTTGTTCCCTTGTTGTTTGTTGATAACTATTCAGATGTGTAATAAAGGAGAAAGGGGGAAGATGGGGAAGTGGAGAAGGTTAATAGGAGTCAGAATATTCTTAATTCTGTCCTTCTGTATTCTCTCCAGTTCTCCTTATCTTACACATTTAGTAAGCTGAATAGTTATGTTTGTTGGCTTAATTACCGCCAATCGAGAGACGAAGCGACAGATGTCATTTCAAGGAATGAAACGACGAGAAATCTTATTGTAAGCAGGCAGATTTCTCACAGTAGTTCGAAATGACAGTCACAGTAATTCGAAATAACAGCCATAGCAATTATTTGTGCTGCATGACAGTCAGGGCAATCAAATGACAGTCACAACAATCATTTGTGCTGCTACAACTCATAGCTCATTCTTTGCCCATCCAATTGTTTACCCAAAATTGCTGATGTTTACAGCACAGACTACACCTAATGCCTCACCAAAGACCAATGACCTATCCTGTCTGAGCAGCGAAAGGTCTGCCACCTTCAGGAATAATACCGCAACATTCTTTAATAAAGCCAGCCTGTTTTTCCGAAGCTCCGCATCTTCAACCATAACCATCACATTATCAAAAAAGCTGTCAATATCCCCTCGCAAGCCAGATAGTTTGCTCAGCGTTCCAAGATAATCTGCCTTTTCAACCAATGCCTCTACGGTTCCCTTAATTTCCTGAATAGATTGATACAGCTTGCGTTCAGATTCTTCTTTGAGCATTGATTCTTTCACATCTTCAGCCATTACCCCTTGCTCTGATTTCAGGATATTCATCACCCGCTTGAATGAGCTGCTCAACGGCTCAACATCAGGCATCTTCCTCATCTCCTCAAGAGCCGTAACTCGCAACAAGGCATTTATCGGGGATATGAAATCAACCTCTAACACCGCTGCCACAGTATCTGCTGCAAATCCCATAGTCGTTAGTGCGTGTTCTAATCGCTGCTCCAGGAATTTTATCACCTCAGGGATTGGACTCACCTGTGCAGCATGGCAACAGTTGAACGCCTTGTCCGCTAACAAGAATAGATCAATGGGCAGATTTTGTTTAAGAATGATGTTTATAATCCCCTGAGCCTGTCTTCGTAATGCGTAAGGGTCCTCTGAGCCTGTAGGAATAAGCCCAACACTAAAACAAGCAACAATGGAGTCAATCTTATCTGCGATACTTATAACAGCACCCATAAGGGTTTGCGGGATATTATCATCAAATGACTTTGGAAGGTAGTGCTCCTTAATAGCTGTTGACACATCCTCTGACTCACCAGAGGACAAGGCATAATGATACCCCATTATCCCCTGAAGGGTTGGAAACTCATACACCATCTCTGTCAAAAGGTCAGCCTTACAAAGCAAAGCTGCTCGCTTTACACCCTCTACATCCAATGGGGTGGTTTTATTAAGCTCTTCAGCAATCCATCCAGCAATCTCTACAATCCTTTGTGTTTTTTCGTATAGCGTGCCTGCCTTTTCCTGCCAGACAACCTTTTTTTGCTGCTCAACCCTTTCCTCAAGGGTAACCTTGCGGTCTGAATCCCAGAAAAATGCAGCATCAGATAGCCTTGCCCTTAATACCCGTTCATTACCCTCCCGAACAATATCCGGAGATTGGTTTGTATTTGCCACAACCAGAAAATACGGCAAAAGGGTGTTGTTATTCATAACCGGGAAATACCGCTGATGCTCACACATGGATGTAATCACCACATCCTGAGGAATGGACAGGTATTTTTCATCAAAGCTTCCCTTGAGAACCACTGGATACTCTACCAAACAGGCAACCTCATCTACAAGGTCATAATTAATCTCATCGCTTGCCGCTTTATCAGACATAATATCCTGAATCCCAGAGACAATCATATCCTTTCGTTTGTCAATATCAACAATTACACATGCCTTTTTCATGGATGAGAAATAATCTTCAGGCTGAAAAATATCAATTGGGGATGGTGCTAAAAACCGATGACCGTAGGTTATTTTGCCTGAATAAATACCATCTAATTCAAATGGAATCACCTTGTCATCAAGCAACGCCAGTATCCATCGTATTGGTCTTGCAAAACGAATCTCCTTATTTCCCCATCGCATACTTTTGGGAAAAGAGATCCCTGTAATCAACTTAGGAAGGCTCTCCTGTAATATCTCCAGAGCAGCTCTGCCCTTAATATGTTTTCCTACAAACAAATACTCACCCTTTGGTGTGGTTTTTATCTTGAGATCTTCTACATTTGTTCCTTGAGATCTTGCAAATCCCTCAGCCGTTTTTGTAGGATTTCCCTGTTTATCATAGGCTGCAGACTTAGGTGGTCCCATTACCTCAATGTCTGCATCCTTTTGAAATGCAGCAACCCCTCTGGCAAGAATGGCCAGTCTTCGCGGGGTACCATAGGTATTAATCTCCTTAAAGCCTATTCGTTTTCCCTGAAGCAAGGACTGCATGTCCTCTTTTATCTGTTTTAAGCCAGGCTGAATATATCCTGCCGGTATCTCCTCTGTGCCAATCTCTAATAACAGGTCAGACATGTTTTTATGTCTCCTTTGTAAAATGTCGATTTGTAACTTGCCCGAAAATTGCTCAGAGGGCAGGCACAGGGGCCTGCCCCTACAGCAAATGTCCTAAACCACTACTCTCCCTTAGCAATCAATGGAAACCCCATCTCTTCCCTTTCCTTCATATAGGCAGCGGCACATTTTCTGGCAAGGTTTCGTACTTTGGCAATGTAACCGGTTCTTTGTGTAACGCTTATGGCACTACGAGCATCAAGCATATTAAAGGCATGTGAGCTTTTCAGGCAAAAATCATAGGCAGGCAGTGGCAGGTTTTCCTTGATACATCTCAAGGATTCCTGCTCATATCTCTCAAAAAGCCCAAACCACATCTCCACATCAGCCTTTTCAAAATTATATCTTGAAAACTCAACCTCTGTCTGATGATGTACCTGCCCATATTTTATCCCATCTGTCCAGTCTATATCAAACACAGAATCCTTTTTCTGGATATACATGGTTATTCTCTCCAGCCCATAGGTTAATTCTACGGACACAGGAGAAAGGGGGAATCCGCCTATATTTTGAAAATAGGTAAACTGTGTTATCTCCATCCCATCGAGCCACACCTCCCAGCCAAGCCCGGAGGCACCAAGGGTAGGTGATTCCCAGTCATCCTCTACAAACCTAATGTCATGCTCATTTGGGTTTATCCCAATTTTTACCAAGCTCTGGAGATAGAGATCCTGAACATTATCGGGTGATGGTTTTAAGATAACCTGAAACTGATAGTAGTGCTGCAAGCGGTTAGGATTTTCTCCATACCTGCCGTCAGTGGGCCTTCTTGACGGCTCAACATATGCTGCCTTCCATGGTTCTGGCCCAAGAACCCTTAGGAATGTATGCGGATTAAATGTACCTGCCCCAACCTCAATATCATATGGTTGAGCAATCAGACACCCTTGATTACTCCAGAATGTTTGAAGGCTTAAGATTATATCCTGAAAATTCATGAGTTACTCCTTTTTAGGGACAGACACAGGAGTCTGCTTCTGTTTCATAGGCATATGCAGCCTGCAATATTTTCCCCTCTCCAAATACAGGACCTAAGAGTTGCAGCCCTACTGGCAAGCCATCACTCAAACCACAGGGGATAGAAATACCGGGTATACCTGCTAAGTTGGCTGAGATAGTAAAAATATCTGAAAGATACATCTTGAGTGGATCATCTATCCTTTCCCCAAGCTTAAAGGCAACCGTTGGTGAGGTTGGGGTAAGCATGACATCACATTTCTTAAACCCTTCCTCAAAATCATTCTTTATCAGGGTTCGCACCCTTTGTGCCTGAAGATAATAGGCATCATAGTAGCCTGAAGAAAGGGCATAAGTGCCCAGCATTATCCTTCTTTTTACCTCCGGACCAAAGCCATTTGATCTGGTAAGCCTATACATGTCAAGAAGGCTCTCTGCCTCCTCTGCTCGGTATCCATATTGGACACCATCATATCTGGCAAGATTTGAGCTTGCTTCAGAGGTAGCAAGGATATAATAAACAGCTATTGCATACTCAGTATGTGGCAACGATATATCCACGCATTCTGCTCCAAGTTCCGTAAACATTGAAATGGCATCCTGTATTCTTTTTTCCACACCAGGATCCAACCCCTCACAAAAGTATTCCTTAGGGATACCAATCTTCATGCCTGCTATATCATTGGTTAAAAATTGGGTATAATCAGGTATTGCAATATTTATTGATGTAGAATCCCTTGTATCATAGCCGGCTAATACATTCAGCAACAGGGCACAATCCCTGACATCCTTAGACAGGGGACCTATTTGATCAAGGGATGAGGCAAATGCAATCAATCCATATCTGGAAATTAACCCATATGTAGGCTTCATTCCCACTACCCCGCAAAAGGATGCAGGCTGACGGATAGAGCCGCCTGTATCTGAGCCTATAGCAAGTGTTGCCTCGCAGGATGCAACCACTGCAGCAGAACCGCCACTTGAGCCACCGGGTGCCCTCTGTAAATCCCGCGGATTACGGGTTGGTCCAAAGGCTGAATTTTCTGTAGATGAACCCATGGCAAACTCATCCATATTGGTTTTTCCAATAATCACCATATTTGCCTTTTGCAGTCCTTCGATAACCGTAGCATTATAAGGCGGCTTAAACCCATTAAGGATTTTGGATGCACAGGTGGTTGGGATAGATTTGGTACAGATATTATCCTTAACCGCCACAGGAATCCCTGCTAAGGGATGAATATCCTCTCCCCTATTAATCATTTCATCCACTTTTTTTGCCTGTTCCATACCCGTATCAAATGTATAACAAAGGTAACCATGGACATCTGGCTCTACTTGTTCTATTCTTTTGATTGTCTCATCCAATATCTCACAAGCACTAATCTGTCTTGAGATTAATAACTCATGAAGTTGATGAGCTGTAAGTTCATACAGAGACATATATTCCTCCATAATTTCAGTCCTCTGTGCTCTCTGTGACCTCTGTGGCAGAAATAATTTGCCACAGAGAACACAGAGTTCACAGAGTTATAGGGAAAATCTTTTAACCCCATCAATTTTTGTAATCTTTCGATGTAGTATCTCGTTCAACCTTAAAATGACAGATGCGATTCTTAGCGTACTACTCCATCACGCTGGGGACAATAAAATAACCATCCCTTTGCTGAGGAGCATTACTTAAGGCATTTATGTTTGATGATGCAGCATCTCTGTAAATAAAGGGAACATCTTCGCGGAATATATTTTCCATAGGGATGGGATGGGATGTGGGTAAGATATTAGATGTGTCCAATTCACTCATCAATGACACATGGGTCAGAATGTCTGTCAACTGTCGGGCATACATTTCTTTTTCTGGTTCAGTCAGTTCCAACATGGCCAATTGAGCAATATATTCTACCCTTTCGTGGGTTATATCCATAATAATATTCCTTGTAATTATTTACTGCTTAAGCCTCTGGCTTCTTTTCTGTCCTGATAAGTAAAATATACAGCTAATGGAAGACATATTACGATCAATCCTCCCAATATGATATAAATAGCCTCCATGATTAATCCTCCTTTTCTGGAGTAATAAAATAAGCTATTACTCCTAATCCCATTGAAAGACAAAAACCAATTAGCATATAGTTATAGTCAAATTTATTAAATATACTGCCTATCACAATAACTGTTAAAATATATTTTATTACATCAAATAATGTACTTGCAATCTTTTCTCTTTTGTTATAGTTCTTTCTTTGCATTTCATATGACCTATTTTATGGTTAATTGCACACAAAAAAATGGAGCGGCCGATGGGACTCGAACCCACGACGTCAAGCTTGGGAAGCTTGCATTCTACCACTGAATTACAGCCGCTCGTTTACCAATTTTTTTAAAGGCTTACCAGGGACAAAGACAACCGTTTTATAAGGAGAAATATCAATCATCTCTCCTGTAGCAAGTATCCTTCCCTTTCGTGGTGCCCTTTTCTTGACCTCAAAGCTGCCAAGCCCTCTTAGCTCTATCCTTCCCTCAGTACACAACCCATTTTTCATGGTAGCAAGGATTAAATCTATAATGAACAAGACATCCTTAGTCGAAAGCCCTGTTTTGGAAGCAATCAACGAACCCAACTCATTTTTATTCATTCTGTTCCCTTTCCATTTGTTATATCTGGAGAGATGAATCCACCAGAAATAACCAATTTTAACCCATCTTCAACACTTATCTCAAGTGGAATAATATCCTTTGCCGGAACAATGAGCATAAACCCGGAGGCAATATTTAAGGCGGTAGGCAAATAGATATTAACCATTCTTTCTCCAGTAATGGTACCAATTATCTGATTATCCTCTGATGTAATAAAACCTACGGAAAATACACCTTTTCTTGGATATTCCACCAAGACTACTCTGGTAAAGGAATTTTTGCCTTTGGAAAAAAGAATTTCCATAAGCTGTTTAATTGCCCCATAAAAATTACTAATCAAGGGAAGCTTTATTAAAAAGGTCTCAAACCAAACAAAAATTGTCCGTCCAAAGATATTGGCTGTTAAAATACCAATCAAGGTAATGATTATCAAGACACAAAGTATTCCGCAGCCAATGCCCATGATGTCAAATAATATCAGCCATACCCCGGTGATCTTCACCTTAAAAAGCGTCTCTAATAAAAAAAGAAACGGGTTGCCGAGAAGTTTAATTAAAATCTTCATGGCTATCGTCATTAAAAAGATAGTAGCCATGACCGGTACAATAGTCAGGAACCCGGTAATGAAATATGCCTTTAATTGTGTTTTCCACGGTATATTTTTCATAGTATTACTCATGTTGATAATATTACTATATTTTTCAACTTTTGTCAAGGATTTTTTGGCAACTGTAAGTAATGGGTCAGTGATTTGGTATGTGAGATATTTTCACCTAATCCAATCGTTTACAGAGGAAGAGCCACAAAGGGTGTAAATCATAAGGATATAACCCTTGCCAACGGCTCTTCCGCCAGAGGTGCTACCTCCGCCAGAGGTGCTACCTCTCATTTGTAATTACCCTTGTTTCGTTGCAATTATAAGATTTCTCCCTATGGTCGAAATGACAGTCGGCAGGCTGTTACGGAACCATAATTTTCTTGAATGCCTCTTCCGCTTCCCTTATGGTTTGTTCAATATCCCCAAGTGTATGTGCCAATCCTATGAACCATGCCTCAAGTCGTGATGGGGGTAGATAGATGTTATTATCCAACATATGATTGAAAAATAAAGCATATTTCTGGCTATCAGATTGCCCGGCTGTCGAATAGTCTGTTACGGCTGTATTTGTAAAAAACACAGAAAACATGGAGCCAATACGATTAATGGTAATAGCAACACCTGCCTTTTTTGCCGCTTCTTGTATCCCATTTGCGAGTTTTGCAGCATGGTTATCTAAGAAATCATATACCCCAATAACGCTCAAAATCTTAAGGGTAACCAGTCCTGCCTGCACTGCAACCGGGTTACCGGAAAGCGTTCCTGCCTGATATACCCCTCCAATCGGAGAAATATATTCCATAATCTTCCTTTTTCCACCATATGCCCCTATTGGAAAACCACCGCCAATTATCTTGCCCAGACAGGTAATATCCGGGATAACCCCAAAAACCTGTTGTGCTCCGCCATAAGAAAGCCTGAATCCAGTGATCACTTCATCAAAGATGAGCAGGCTGTTGTATTGTGTAGCTATTTCCCGTAATTCTTCCAGAAACCCTTTTTGAGGCAGTACCACACCCATATTTCCACAAACAGGCTCAACAATTATAGCCGCAACATCATCATCCATTACCTGTTTTACGGCTTCAATATTATTATATGGGATAACTGTTGTATATTTGGCTATATCTGCCGGTATGCCCAGGCTATCCGGCATACCAAATGTGGCTGCTCCGGAGCCGGCTTTAATCAACATGCTGTCTGCATGCCCATGATAACATCCCTCAAACTTGATTATCCGATTTTTATTAGTATATCCCCTGGCAAGCCTGATGGCACTCATAACTGCCTCTGTACCAGAATTAACCAATCTTACCTGCTCTATGCCGGGAACAGCATCCACAATGGTTTCAGCCAGTTCTACCTCTAATGCTGTTGCTGCCCCAAAACTCGTACCCTTTTCTATGGTATCTTTTACAGCACTAATCACACAAGTCTCTGCGTGACCAAGAATAATTGCACCCCAGGAACATATGTAGTCAATATATGAATTTCTGTCTACATCAAATATTTTTGAGCCATTGCCTCGTTCAATAAATCGAGGAATACCACCTACAGCCTTAAAGGCACGAACAGGGCTGTTGACCCCGCCAGGGATGTATTTTTTTGCCTTTTCAAATAAAATCTTGGATTCCTGAATATTCATTGTGGGATCCTCCTTTACAGGTCATATATGACTTATAGGACTTATCTTCCCTTCAAATACAACACTCGCTTCACCCTCCAGAAAGAGGCTGGTTATATTGCCCCCATCCTGCTCAATGTAGATGGTCAAAATCTCTCCACCCTTAGTAATTACCCTTGCAGGTGATGAGACCATTCCAAGGAGCGTACAGATACAAACAGAGGCAGAGGAGCCTGTGCCACAAGCCAATGTTTCATCCTCAACACCGCGTTCATATGTCCTTACCTTAATGTGTGAGCTATCTGCTACCTCAACAAAGTTAACATTTGTACCAGCTGGCTGGAATGCCTGATGATAGCGAAGTTTTCGGCCAAGAGTAACCACATCTGTTGCGTCTACATCATCTACCAAAAGCACAGCATGAGGAACCCCTGTGTTAATATAACAAACAGTCGGATAATCGTCAATCTTTATATTTAGCTGGATGTTGGTTGGCTGGGTAAGTCGTATCTTTACTTGTTTTTCGTTTACTTCAGCATTGATTATGCCGGCCAGGGTTTCAAAGCTCATAACCCTGTCAGCAATACCCTTTAAGTAGGCGTACAAAGCAATACACCTTGCCCCATTGCCGCACATCTCTGCCTCTGAACCATCTGCATTTATGATTCTCATCTTAAATGGGGCATGGCTCGATGTCTCCAGCACAAGAACCCCATCCGCACCTATTCCTCTTTTTCTATCACACCATTTTTTTACCACAAAAGGGTCAACACAGATGTCCTGCCCCATATTGTTTATGACTATAAAATCATTGCCACTTGCACACATCTTGACAAACGGAATAAGAAGACACTCTTGGCACATGTTGTTATTCTCCTCTATCGCAGGCTGATAGCTGATGGCTTCCTACAACCCCAATGTTTCATCCCAGCCATACATAATATTCATATTCTGCACAGCCTGTCCGGATGCCCCTTTGGTTAGATTATCAATCGTGGATACGACCACTATCTTATTTGTTCTCTCATCAAACCTTGTCCAGATATCACAGTAATTAGTTTCCCGAACATCATTTGTCTGGGGTATCTTATCCAGAATGCGAACAAACGGCTCATTTTGATAAAATTCCTGATACAGCAAAGATAGCTCATCCTGAGTTATCTTTGCATCTTCCAGCGAAAGGTACATAGTGCTCAACATGCCGCGATTAATAGGAATCAGGTGCGGACTAAATATTACCCTTACCTCAGAGCCTGCCAGCAGGGACAGCTCCTGTTCCATTTCCGGGGTATGCCGATGTGTGCCAATATTATATGCAGTAAAGTTCTCGTATCGATTAACAAAATGGGTGGTTGAGGAGAGCTTTTTACCGGCACCGCTAATCCCTGATTTTGAATCAACCACAATCTCTGATTTTACTATCCTGCTTTTAATCAATGGGGCACACCCAAGGATAACTGTGGTAGGATAACACCCTGGATTGGCTATTAATTTGGCGTTCTTGATTTTGTCTCGATACAACTCCGGCAACCCATATACTGCTTCAGATAAAAGCGTTGCTGCTGTATGCTCTTCATGATACCACTCAGCATAAACCGCTGCATCCTTCAACCTAAAGTCAGCTGAAAGATCAAGCACCCTTTTCCCTGCCTTCAATAACTCCGGCACTATACCCATAGAAACCTTATGAGGCAAGGCAAGAAATATCAAATCACAGGATGTGCCAAATGAATCTACACCCTTGAATACCTGACATTCCATATCAAATCTTTTCTTGAACTGACCAAATATGCTTGAGATGGGGGTTGCCTTTTCCAGACGGGCAGCCATATCTGTAATCTGCACCATTGGGTGTCTTAATAATATCTGAATCAACTCAGCACCAGCATATCCAGTAACGCCAAGAATGCCAATCTTTAGCATGTTTTCATCCTTTTTTTTCTATTTATTTGGTAACTATTCAGATGTGTAATAAAGGAGAAAAGGGGAAGATGGAGAAATGGGGAAGGTTAATAGAAGACAGAATAAAAGAATCTGTTTATTCTGTATTCTCCCCTATTCTCCCATTTCCCCATTTCACCTTTATCTTACACATTTAGATAGCTTTCAGCTTTCTTATGGCTTTACCCGGGTCAGGGCTATTAAAAACAAACGATCCGGCAACCAGAATGTCTGCCCCTGCCTCAACTGCCTGTTTCCCGGTTTCAAGATTTATGCCGCCGTCAACCTCGATCTCTGCTGCTGGATTGTTCATTTTTAGCAATTTTTTAGCCTCTCTAATCTTTGGCAAAACCTCCGGGATAAACCCCTGTCCGCTCCACCCTGGATTAACGCTCATGATCAGCAGCAGATCAATCTCCCGAATCAGGGGGACAACAATATCCAATGGGGTTGTCGGATTAATTGAGATACCAGCCTTTATCCCGGCATCCTTAATCATCCGTATAACCGGCAATAATTCATCCTGACACTCAGCATGAATGGTAATAATATCCGCACCTGCCTTGATAAATTCGGGAATAATTCGAGATGGATTGGTAATCATCAGGTGGACATCAAACAGCAGATGAGATTTATCCCTTATAGCTGAAACAACCACTGGGCCAAAGGTAATATTATTGACAAAGTGTCCATCCATCACATCAAGATGGAGCATATCAGCCGTTCGTTCAATGCGTTTTATTTTCTCTGCCAGGCATGAAAAGTCTGCGGATAATAATGAGGGAGCAATTTTTATCATTTTTTCTTCTTCCTTTTTCTCAGACCAGATAGTTTCATAGTCAAACATATTAGGCTTTTATTTTTCAGATGCTTGTTGAACTTATGATCTGAAGTTTTGACAGCCTAAATCTATGACTCTAATTTGCTCCAAAATTCCTCAATAGCCTTCTTTATATCAGTCCATAAGGACTCAACATTATTTATTAACGAGTTCATCGATTCCAAATGCAGCTTAAATCCATATCCGCTAACAAATACATGTCTAAATCCCCTATAAGGGTTCAATCTATTTATGATATCTTGATTAAAAATAGAAATTTTCCCTTGTGGTGGCATATAAGATAAATCAAGAAGTTCTTTGTGCCAGCTGTTTCCCTTAGGCATAGCTTGATAGTATTCTTTGGCGATACGCTTAACAATATTCTCTACACCTACATAAAAATTCATTAAAAAGGTTCCTATTGCTGCCTTTTGAGCATTATCTATTTTATCTGGTGCCAAATTGTTTTTGAGAAAAGACAAATCTCTTAAAACTTGTTCTATCTCCTCTATTTCATCCAACACATCTGCTTTTAATTGCTCATATTGCTCTTTCATATATCAATTTCCCTTTTTCTAAAATGCGTTTAGCAAAATGCTCCCTTGTCTCCTCTAATGGAATCAGGTCTATTTCACTATTTACCACACATAAAATTTTTCCATACATTTCGAAAAAGTTTTCTGGTTTAACCCCTTTTACCGCTACATCAATATCTTGTGCCGATTCAGCCCCTTCAAGACAAGAACCGAATAAGAACACCTTCTCCGCACCAAAATCTTTGCTAATGCTAATGATTTTAACTAACTCATTTTCAAAAGTTTCTCTTTTCATTACTTAATCACCTGGTTTACTATATCTAATGAAAATTGGCTTGCAAAAAAATATGTGATAAATGGAGCATATCAGCTGTATGTTCAATGTGTTTTATTTTCTCTGTCAGACATGAAAAATCTGCGGATAATCTCCCTTCTGGATTCGTGGGCGTTGCATAAGTTATTAGCTTATTAATACAGAGAGTTACAACAAAAACAGCGATAAAATCACACGAAACCACCAACTTGATAAATGTCGTAAGTTGTTGACATGCTTGACATGATGCGTAAGATGATTTTCTTTGATTTGCTAAAAATTGCCAAAATTAGCTGAATTTGCTGAGAGACATTCAGTGCCGTAGGGGCAACCCCCTGTGGTTGCCCTCTGTGTATGGTTGCCCTCTTGTCTCTACTTCTCCTCTTCCTCTGCTGCTGGTACTACGCCACCCTCAGAAAGATACACTGAAACAGTCAGGGTAACCGTTCCACCCCGGGATACCTTTTTGCCGGCAAGAGGGGATTGATTGATAACCATATTCTGTTCTATTGTTTCAGCCACTTCTTCCTTTATCTCTATGTTTAATCCCATCTCATCTAACAGCTTTTTGGCTTCAGTAACAGGTGTATTCACAAGGTCAGGCATATAAAAGACTGGAGAATTGGAGCCACTGCTGACAACTAAACTTATACTTGTATTTTTTGGCACCCTTGTTCCGGATATTGGGATATGAGAGATGATGTGATTTGGTGGAATGATTGAAGAATTGGTATAAGAAATAGACCTTACCTGCAGCCCGCAATAATTTTCAGACTCCATACGACAAAGATTTTCCTTAACCTCTGAAAGGGCAAGCTCACAAAAACTTGGTACAACCACCATGCTTCTGCCAGAGCTTAAGGTTACCTCTACCCTTCTCTTTTGTTTTACCTCTGTACCGGGTAAAGGGTTTTGAGCAATAACATAATCCTTTGGAAGGGTATCATGTGGGCTATAAACCTCTTTTATGCCAAGCCGCTTTCTGCTTAATATCCCAATAGCTGAGATCCTATCCTTTCCTACCAAGTCAGGCACCTTGATAACATCCTTTGAAGATGGATATAAAAGGATAAATACCGTTATACTTGTTACGGTAATAGTCAAAAACACACAAACCAATAGAACCTTTAATATAATAGACCAAACAGAATTCTCTTTTTTCATCCTCATCCAGCCAAAAAGCAAAGATGGAGCCCACAAGCGGGATCGAACCGCTGACCTCGTCCTTACCAAGGACGTGCTCTACCGACTGAGCTATGTGGGCACACAATTTCATGGCAGGGGTGGTTTGCAAACCACCCCTGCCATTCATGGAATGATAGCATAAAATAAATCTTGTGTCAAGGAAAATCTTATCAGTCTGGTAATGGGTCAGCGAAATGGGGGAATTTTCTATAGTAAAGATACACACCCCCTACCCCCTCTTTTTAGAGGGGAGACACACCCCTAACCCCTCTTTTTAGAGGGGAATTCGTAATTACTCAATAACCTGTGGATTTTGCAAGCCACGAAGATTGCCTCATCACTTTCAACCCCATGGAATTGCCACAGGATATTGAGTAATTACGGGAATTCTACACCCCAGCATTTTTAACCGTATTTCCTTCCTATTCCCCTCTAAAAAGAGGGGTTAGGGGTGTGTCTCCTCTCTAAAAAGAGGGGTTAGGGGTGTGTCCATTTCACTGACCCATTACTCAGTCTGAATAAGTCCTATATGACTTATTCACCTGCCATAATACCCAATCACTTTTTTCACAGCCTCAATCACATCACACACATCCTGTTCTGCAAGCCCTGGATACAGCGGCAGGGAGAGTATCCTGTCAGCCGCATATTCAGTCACAGGAAATGCCCCCTCACTAAAGCCAAACTGCTGACGATAATATGGATGGAGATGAAGTGCCTGGAAGTGAACACTAACACCAATGTTCTCCTTTTGCAGGGCAGAGAGTATCCTGTCCCTTGAGGCATTCAGTAACTCTGTTTTAAGTATGATAGCATAAAGATGCTCGGCGTGCTTGATGTCTGGTATTCTGCCGATACGAATAATGGAATCCATATCCTTAAATGCCTCGTCATACAGAGCCACATATCTCTGCCTTATTTTCAAAAAATCCTCAATCTTTGCCAATTGGCACAATCCAAGCGATGCCTGAATATCGGTCATATTATACTTATACCCTGGATATAATACCTCATAATGCTGATACCCTTCAGGAGAATACCTTTTCCACGCATCTTTACTCATGCCGTGAAGTGCCAATATCCTAACCTTTTCTGCGAATTCATCAGAATTTGTGGTCAGCATCCCACCCTCTGCTGTGGTGAGATTTTTTGTAGCATAAAAGGAAAAGGCAGCCATATCCCCAATAGAGCCTACCTTTTTGCCATGATATTCTGTTTCTGTGGCATGGGCTGCATCCTCGATCACCACAAG
>JBDRAP010000034.1:0-2358 GCA_043823615.1 bacterium | reverse complement strand
GCTGATGTCAATTTTTTATGTCGACTATATTGTTGGAGGTGTTTTTATGGATATGTCTATTTTGGTTATCTTAGGTGGCTTGATCTGGCTTATTGTGAGCGGGGTCAAGATACTTCAGGAGTATGAACGAGGTGTGGTGTTCAGACTTGGGCGTTTGATTGAAAAAGAAAGGGGTCCTGGGATTGTTTATATTATTCCATTCTTTGAAAAATGGATAAAGGTAGACCTTCGTACCATGACCATGGAGATTCCACCTCAGGAGATAATTACTAAAGATAATGTTACTGTTAGGGTAACTGCCGTAGGTTATTTTCGGGTAATACGGCCACCAGATGCCATTACCAAGATTACTAACTATACCTATGCAACATCACAGATTGCTCAAACAACCTTGAGAAGCGTGCTCGGACAGTCAGAACTTGATGTGTTATTGTCTCAGAGAGAAGAGATAAATCAGACACTTCAACACATCATCGATTCTCAAACAGACCCATGGGGAATCAAGGTAAGTATTGTTGAGGTTAAGGATGTCGAATTGCCAGAGAATATGAAAAGAGCCATGGCAAAGCAGGCAGAGGCAGAAAGGGAAAGAAGGGCAAAGATTATTCACGCTGAAGGGGAGTTCCAGGCTTCAGAAAAGCTTGCTCAAGCAGCAGATGTGCTGTCAAAAAATCCCATGTCCCTGCAACTTAGATACTTGCAAACATTATCCGAGATATCTACAGAAAAGAATTCAACGATAATCTTCCCATTACCAATAGACTTGATGGACGCATTCAAGGGAATGATGAACAGGATAGCAAAGTAAGCAAGCGTTCAGCCGTCAGCTATCAGCTGTCAGCAAAAGATCATAAAATCAAGGCAAATGGTAGCCACAACTACCAGAGGTGCTGCCTCCTTTTATGCCGTAATGTCTTGCATCCCTCGCTGGCGGGGGCAGGGGGTAGTGGCTGAAGGCTGAAGGCTGATAGCTGACGGCTTACTGGGTGGATGCCTCCCAACTGGAGAATGATAATGGTTCATTTCTTCCTCTTAATGATAAGCATAATGCTTGTTGCCTCTTCATCTGCAGCCTCTGGTATGGCTTTTCTTAAGGTTGATGTTGGTGCTAGGGCAGCAGGTATGGGTGGGGCATATTCTGCTGTGGCAGATGATATCTCAAGCATCTGGTGTAATCCTGCCGGTCTTTCCCTGATAAAAACTGAAGAGATTGCCTTGCATCATCAGGATTGGTTGCAAAATGTCTGTTATGAATGTCTTGGTTATGCCTATCCAGCCAAAAATCTTACCCTTGGAATAAGCCTTAATCATCTTTCTGTAAACCATATCGCTGAGGTATTGAATGTAAATGGTGAACCGCAATCAACAGGCAGATTGTTTGATACCTCAGATGTGTTTGGTATATTTGTTGTCAGTAAACAAGTAAACAAAAATATTTCTATTGGTGGCGGAATAAAATACCTTCAGGAACAACTTGACAATAATGCCGCAAACGCTGGGGCACTTGACCTTGGCTGTCTCTATACTCAAAACAATTCCTTTTGCCTTGCCTTTGTTGTGCAAAATATTGGCTCACGAATACAAATGGATAGGAAGGAGTTTGCCTTACCCCTGATGTATCGTACTGGTGTGGCATGGAAAACTGAATCCTCATGTTTGGGGATTGAATTGAATAAGGCAAGTGATAGGGAATTGAGGGGTTGTGTTGGTGGTGAGCTAAAAATAAATGACCCAATAACCATAAGGTGTGGTTATCAATTCCTGACAGATAATGATCACGGCAACTTTAATGGTGTGCCTGACAGACTATCCCTTGGCTTTGGTGTAAAAATCGGCAGGACAACCATGGATTATGCCTTTGCACCATCTGGGGTTTTGGAGGATACACACCGGATTTCAGTCAATACTAAGTTTGGACATTCTCGATTTGTATCTAAAAAGCATGTTTCTTTAAAAAAGACAGAATTTGTTGGAGAAAATACAGGGATTGAAAAAGATGCTTCTAATGATCATAGTATTGAATCTTATATCCAGACTGGGGATGTAGTTACCGTAATCACAGATAATATCCCGATCCGGGAAGGACCTGGCACAACCTATTCTATTATTACCAAGGTAAAGATTGGAACAAGGTTAATGATTGTTGACAAGCAGGGAAAATGGTTTTACAAGGTTATGCTACCTGATGAAAGATGTGGCTGGATATGTAGTATTTTTGTGAAATGAGTTGTGGATAATTATTCACCATAAAAAGCCAGATAAGGGAGAGATTGATTATGTATCTTTCTGATGATATTAAAAAAGAATTGAATTATTTCAGACGATTACACGAACATTATTCTGTTCAGGCAGGGGAAA
>JBDRAP010000033.1:0-20998 GCA_043823615.1 bacterium | reverse complement strand
CATTTTTCATTTTACAATACCCATTTTACAGTTTTTATCCCATATTTTTCAATGGACTGAACGCTTATTTCCCCTTTAAGTCACTACCTTAAATTGTCCAGCAATATTTGTGGGTAAAGATAAGTTTATTAAGGGGGAATATGGCACAACCCCGTTTTATTCCTCCTTAATAAAGGGGGGTAGTGGGTTGTTTTCTCCTGTAACTGAGACATTACATTCCACATAGATTTTTTGACATAGTTTCATATTCTCATCGTGAGAAAGTATGGCAACACGGATAAACTTGTTATTTAAGCCTCTAAAATTGCCGCAATCCCTTATGAGAATACCTTTACCAGGCAAGCCTGCTTGAATCAATCTCTCGGTTAAAATCCGGGAGTCAATCTCTTTATTAGTAATTTTTATTAGAAGGAAGTTTGCCACCGATGGATACGGTTTTAAGCCAGGAATCTTAGCTAACTCGTTAAAAAGAAATTCCCTCTCTTTTTCGATAAATTTCCGTGTTTCTTCTATATAATCTCTATCGTTTAAAATGATGCCTGCCAGAGATTGGGCAATGGCATTGACACTCCAGGGTGGTTGTGCCGCTTTCAACCTTCCGATTAAATCCTGATGGGCAATCAAATAGCCAACCCGCAAACCCGCCAGGCTGAAAAACTTGGTAAAACTCCGCAAAACTGCCACCCCTTTATCTTCAATTGCCTTCCGAATAAAGGTATATTTCTTTTCCTCGGGCACAAAATCCATAAATGCCTCGTCAACAACGGTTAATTTGCTATGTAACCCTTCTAAGTTTTGGTTGTTTAAAAGTAGATTACCGGTTGGATTATTAGGGTTAGAGATAAAGAGGATATCCGCAGACTCTAAAATAGGTAGCTCAAGCGTCCAACCGTTTTCCTCTTTGAGGGCTAAAAACCGCACCTCAGCCTTAACAGACTCTGCCGCCCGCTCAAATTCAGAAAAAGCAGGGGCAGGAATCAACACCCTTTTGGGCATCAGGGTATGAACGAGCAAATAGATAAGTTCGGTTGAGCCATTGCCCACAAGTATATTTCCCTCGTTCACGCCCCAATATTTAGCAATTTCTCCGGTTAAATCCTTTGCCTGTGGGTCAGGATAGTGGAAGATACCTTCATAACCCTGGCTAAACCCGGCTTTGAGGGCTGAACTTCTCAACGGATTTATATTGGCGCTAAAATCAATAACCTCCGTTTTGTATTTCCTTTTAATCTCTTCGACATTGCCACCGTGGACAAACCTTAAATTATTCATCTCATTCCCTCTGCCTCTTTTGAGATGAAATGTTGTTCTAAATTCCGACACACCGCATTAACCACCCCGGGATTACGACACTCTGCTAAAGCCTGCATTATTTGCCATGAAAGTTCTTGATATTTGGCACTCAAGTCATCTGCTTTAGTAAAGACTTGCTCTAAAAGTCCTTTATCCTGAGCATGAAAGGCTTGAGCTAAATGTCTATGTCCAATAATACTTGCAAGCAGATAGATATTGCAACCAGCTTTTATCTCGTTTATATTTTCCATATTTGGATACCTATCCTCTTTATCGGTAATGTCAAAAACTTTTACCTGAATTTCTCTTAACTCCCTATATTTTCAGGCACTTATGTAAATTTGGCTTATCTCCCCCTACTTTTTATGGTAGGATAGGGAAAACTCTTACATACCCTGGTGTGGAATTAAAGCGATAAACCTATTTTCTTGTCTGCAAAGTGAACAAAAAAACCATTTTATTCATCCATTACATACAACCGATTTCTTTCATATTTCTTTCATATTCTATTTGACACTACCCACTAATTCATTATCAAACTCAGGCTCAATTCCGCGCAGTTTGGCATATTTAATCAACTCTTCCTTAGGAATACTAAATCGTTCTGCCGCATAACCTATGGACATTCTACCAATCTGATAAAGTGTCAGAGCAGAATTAATTCTCTTTTGCATCAAGCCTAAAGTAAATATTTCCTCAAGGGTTGCTGTATCTGTCAAACTAATCTGTTTCATTATATCTTGCGGGACACTAAACTGGACAACCGGCATAAAATACCTCCTCGTATAGTTCATCGTAAGCCTTCATACCATGTGCATTCCAATCATCTATTTCTTATCCTAACATTTTCTCCTTAAATACAGTTTCTCAATATTTATGGGTATCCAACAGTAATTTCATTTTGCACCTGTCCAAAATTCATCTGATAAAGGCTCATCAAAGTCTTTGCTTACCCAAATTTTACCCTTGTTTAATCCAGCAATGCGTGATTTAAGAGGCACAGAGAAGGGGAAGAGGGGAACTAACCTTGCCATCAATCTGTTGTCTTCAGCAATAATCACCTCATTACCTTCTAAAGCCAATGATAATAATTCATGCAATTTTGTCTGGGCATCATGAACATTCACCGTTTTAGTAGTCATCTTTTATCTCCTTTTTGGGAAACTACAGGAAAACATCCCATATTTTTCCATAATAACTTCGGATGTATCCCTATAAGTTTTCCCTCTACTGTTATTTTCAAGAGAAGTAGTAGACGCTTTATATAACTCTTTCATAATTTTATCATGCCCATTTAGAAAATATGCACAGGTATAGGCTTGGACATTACTTTTAGCCATCCAATCATATTTTCTCCCTATAATCTCTCGGTTAATGGATATTATATCATATAAAAGCCACTCTTGTCAAAAAAATTTTAAAAAGCTAAAAAAATATCATGGAGCGAAAGATTTTTAAACAAATTTGGACACACCTCTCCCGCTAAATGAAAGTAAGAAGTGAAAAGTGGGAAGTGAAGGATATTTACTTCTTACTTCCAATTAGGTATTATTCCCAAATCGGGAAATCATCACAGATGGGTTTGTTAAGTAATCTCTGGAGAAGAAAGTTCCTCCGGAGGTGAATGGACACATTCTTCAACCAGACCTAAATGGGTAAGTATCTTCTTAATAACACTATAATCCCGAATAAAGCTTATAATCTTCATCTTACTACCACAATTCGGGCAAATAAGAGGGTTCACTTCATAAATCTTTATTGCCAAAGGTGAAGTAATTGGTCCCTTTGATAACATTAAAGATGCTCTCAAATCATTTTTATACTAATAAAAACTATAATCATAAGCATTAACAAAGAACTTATCAGACTAATGGTTAGTGCCTCGTTTATCATCCCTGGTGTAACCCCATGTTTTGCCTCGCCAATAAACGGTTTTTCATATAACCTGCCTTGATAGAAGCAATCCCCACCTAACCTTATTCCCAATGCCCCGGCCATAGCCGCCTCTGAAATGCCACTATTTGATGAACGGTGTTTTCTGCCATCCCTCAGCATTGTTTTGAAGGAATACCTAAACCCCTTTTTCATAATAACACCCACGATTACAATCAAAAATCCACTAATACGAGCAGGGATAAAATTTGCTACATCATCTAATTTTGCCGAAAACCAACCAAAATGCAGGTAATTCTCATCTTTATAGCCAACCATTGAATCGAGCGTATTTATTGACTTGTAGGCGATAGCCAACACTGGGCCACCTAATATTAAGTAAAACAAGGGAGCAATAATGCCATCATTGGTGCTTTCAGCAACACTTTCTATGGTGGCTGTGATAATTCCCTCTTTGGGTAAATCCCGGGTATCTCTACCGACGATTTTGGAAAGGTTTTCCCGTGCACAAGGTAAAGAATCCTGCTCCAATGCTTGTAAAATATCCTTTGCCTTGACTCGTAAATCCTTGATAGAAAGTGTGGTGTAACCCAAATAAACCCAGACTAAATTCCATAAGAGGGGATGCAAGCGGGTTGCGAGTTCTAAAAACAGGTAAGCGAAGCTGATGCTTATTCCCACCACCAGCAAAACTAATATTCCTCCCTTTACCCGTTCAACCCACCAGCCACTTTTACAAGGCAAGCCTTTTCCCCGTAACTTACTATCCAAAAGGTTTATCAATCTCCCCATTCCCCGCACAGGATGAGGAAACCACTCCGGGTCACCAAAGATTAAATCTGCTATGTAAGAAAAAATTATCAACATCTTTCCTTGTAACAGTTCACCACGGATTCTCACGGAAGTACACTGAAGCTATCAGAATACTAAGAATATCCACAGATTTCACAGATTGACACAGATAAAAAGAAACTAAAGGAGTTAATTCTTTAGAGTTTCATCAATGAGGCAAACCTCAACGAGGCAAGCCTCTATGAAAGGCTAAAGCCTAAATTCCAAAGATCTGTGTCCTCTATGAATTATCCTTCTTTTTAGTGATATTCCGTGTCTTTCCGTGGGGAACTATTACCTTTCCTTTTTAAAATTATAGCCCCGCGGGGTAATCATAAATTTACCTTTTACATAGGTTTTGGAATTACCCACAATTATCGTTGTAAGCATATCAATCTTCTCTGAAGAAAGCATCTCCTTAAGGGTAGTTATCTCTATCTCCTGATTTTCTCGATATGCATTCCTGACTATGCCTACCGGGGTCTGGGGGTTTTTGTGTCTCATCAAAATATTCCAAGCAGACTTTAACGGCTCTATCCTCTTTTTACTTTTGGGATTATAAAGTACTATCACAAAATCTGCTTGTGCCGCCAACTCAACCCGTTGTTCTATCAATGCCTTATCTGTCAAAAGGTCGCTTAAGGAGATAACGGCAAAGTCATGCATCAAGGGTGCGCCAAGTAAACCGGCACATCCAGAGGCAGCCGAAATCCCTGGAATAATCTCCAGTTCAATCTTGCTCATCGCCTCTTCACTTAAAAGCTCCAAAATCAGTCCTGCCATGCCATAGATACCGGCATCCCCGCTTGAAATGACACATACCTTTTTGCCTTCCAATGCCTTATTTATCGCCACTTTTGCCCTTTTTATCTCCTCAGTCATGCCGGAAGAGATAATCTCCTTGTTATTTACCAATTCCCCTAGGAGTTTTAGATATGTCTTATAGCCAACAATGACCTCACATCCATCTATTATCTCCCGTGCCTTTTGACACAAAAGGCTTATATCACCGGGGCCTATCCCTACAACACTCAATCTTCCATAGCTATGGCTATGGTCACACCCTCGTGGATTTGCTTTTTCATGATTAATCTTGTTTTCCTGCCGGCTAATAATGCACATGGTTCACACACCCCCTTTAATCCAATATTTCTTTCTACAACCTCAGAGGATGATACCTCTATAGCAAAACACTTGACTTGCTCCTCAGGGATGAAAAACAAGGGAAGATTTAACTCCTCGCAGGCCTCTTTTAAGCCGGATTCATCCTTTTTCAGGTTAATTGTGGCTGCTATCCGTATCTCTTCCAATCCTATTCCCTGGACTGCTAATACCTTAAGGATTGCCTCTTTTACCTTATCCTTAGTTATCCCTTTCCGACAACCTATTCCAAGGATTAACTTCTTGCGTGTTTCTGTCCCTGTGGTAATTACCGGCACAGCCCCCAATACAGCCGCCACCTTAAAGGCAATCTCATTTGCCCGACCTTCATGCCCTGAGAGCACACTTATGGCAAATCGCCCACCGGTATCCACACATACCACTGCCGGGTCAGTATGTTTGCTCTTGATAAAAGGGCTAATCACACGAACTACAATCCCAAGAGCCGCAAGAAATATCAATCCATCGTATTGATGAAAGGTGCGAGCAACAAGGCTTGTAAGAGATTCATCCTCACCCCTTCTAATAACCGTTACCCCATCAAGCCTCTTTGATAGCCGTTCTGCCAATGCCTCGCCATATTCATTTATTACCAAAATACCAACCTTCATCTCTACTCCACTGAAATTAGAAATTAGAAATTGGAAATTGGGAAGAAAAAATCTCGTTTCATCTCTTTCCCTAATTTCTAATTTCAACTCCATCTTTTATTCGCAAGATTTCAAACAAAAGTGAACCGTCCTGACTTTTACGCTTTTGTACTGTTGATGAACGCATTCAATTTGGGCCCAAGATTATCAATTATTGCCTTGTATTCTGTTTCATCTGACTTAGATAAGACTTTCCGCCTGATGAGTTTTCGCAACCATGACTTGGTCTCTTCAAACGATCCTCTTGAATATAAATAAAACCTTTTCCTGTCAGATGAAGTATACCGCCCATATCCTTCCGCTATATTTGCAGCTATGCTGTCAGATGACCGTATTATCTGATAACCTACAGTATTTTGAACCTTTTTGTTCCACTTATCAAAGTCGTACCAGACCATATCTGACAACTCTTCCGCCAGTTTGTAAACATCCAACTCGTAGACTCGTTTCATCATCTCTCTCCAATTTCTAATTTCCAATTTCAAACCATGAACGGTTACATTAATTACCTGTCCTATAAAGGTGCGTGAATTCCTGAGCATAGAGCCTACTCTTCTCAAAGCCTTCCCTTTTCAGCACATCCCCTACAATAATCAATGCCTGCCTTTTTATCCCTTCCTTTTTTACCTTATCGGCAATATCCGCAAGTGTTCCCCTGATTATCCGCTCATCATCCCAGGATGCCTTATAGACCACAGCTACAGGTGTTGTTTTCTCATAGCCACAAATAATTTTATCAACAATCTCATCTATCTTATCTACACTCAAAAAAATAATCAGGGTTGCCTTTATCTGAGCAAGTTTTGCTATATCCTCATTATGAGGTAGCACCTCTGGCACCGGCACAGATGTTCTTCCGGAAGCTCTGGTGATAATTACTGTTTGGCTTATTCCGGGCAGGGTCAGCTCCTGTTTCAAAGCAGCTGCTGCGGCACAAAATGAACTTACCCCGGGGATAACCTCATACTCAATCCCTTCCTTTTCACACCACTCTATTTGTTCAGCGATAGCACTGTAGAGGGAGGTATCGCCGGTATGGATTCGAGCCACAGTAGCCCCTGTGTCCTTATATTGTTTATATATTTCCACCACTTCTTCTAATGTCATGACAGCAGAGTTATAAACCCCGGCTTCCTTCCGGGCAAAATCAAGTATCTTTTCATTGACTAAAGAGCCGGCGTAGATGATAACATCTGCCTTTTCTATAATTCCTTTGCCTTTTAGTGTTAATAGTTCCGGGTCACCGGGACCAGCACCGATAAAATAAACCTTAGCCATTTTTATCTCCTCTTGTAACTATTCAGCCACCAAGGCACAAAGATTATAAATAGCACACAGATTATACGGATGAGACGGATTGACACGGATAAAGATATATTAAAAATCCGCGAGAATCCGTTAAATCTGTGTCATCCGTGTGCTATTCTATTTCGTGCCTTAGTGTCTTTGTGGCTGCATAGTTATCTCCTTTTCACTATCACCATTGAAAAATAATTCAAATCCTTTGCCTTTACATCCCTGATGTCCTTAAATATTGCCTCGTCTTCCATGCCTGCCCTTGAGATATATGTTGCCCTGTCCAGAATACCCATATCAGTAAGGGTTTTTACAATATCACCAAATACCTTGTGCACCTTCATTAGGACAATAGTATCAAATCGTGGCAATATCTCTTTCAAATCATCCTCATAGTTTGCCGGAATAATAGCAATCTTCTCATTTGCAAGTCCAAGGGGAATTCCTGCCCTTGATGCCGCTGTATTTATAGAGGATACGCCAGGGATTATCTGAATATTTATTCCGGGATTGAGTTCAAGAAGCCTATCGTAAAGATAAAAGAATGTACTGTAAAGGGTCGGGTCTCCCAGGGTAATAAATGCCACATCTATTCCCTTATCAATTCTCTCCATGATAGATTCTATTGTTTTTTGCCATTCTGCATCCATCTCACATTGGTCAAATGACAGATTTTCCTCCTGCCTCCTGCTTCCTGCCTCCTGTGTTCTTGTCTTCCTCATTGGAAAATATGCCGGGATAATCTCTTTGCCCTCAAGGTTCAATGCCCCCTCTACAATAGACAGGGCAAGACTGATACCCTCTTCTTTACCTTTAGGCACACAGATGCAGGAAACACGCTCAAGAATCCGTATCGCCTTCAGGGTTAATAATTCAGGGTCTCCCGGACCTACTCCTACGACATAAAGGGTTGCTTCAGATTTTTCGAATTTCGAATTTCGAATTTCGAATTTCGAATTTTTAATAATAACCACACTGGGTTCTGAAAAAGCCACATCAACAAATTCTTGCGGTTTTCCCTCTATAATCCTTTCATCCGGGTAGCCTAACCTTTCGCAAACATACATTTTGAAGGCTGAAGGCTGAAGGCTGAAAGCTGAAGGCTTCAAAATTTCTTTTGCTATGGCAGAAGGGGTATTTTCCCTGTCTGTAAGAATAGCCATCTTGTTGTATTTCATGAGAAATGACGGAATATCCCGTATCCCGTACCCAAGCCTTTTTGGGTCAGAGACTCCGTGAAGGCTCATCAGGAAGGCATCATCCCACATCTCCCGTATCCTTGAGAATGCCACCTGAATACTCGATAAATCAGGAAGCACTTCAATCATATCCCTTCCAAACGCCTTAATAATCCTTCTACCAATCCCAAAGAACAATGGATCTCCGGAGCAAAGAATGGTAATAATCGATGAGGGTTGGCAGAGGAAATCAGAGTTAATAACACCAATTATTTTATCTACATCTATAACTATCACCCTCTCTTTTATCCTCTCAAACTCCTGGTATCCTTTAAAGACCTCAAGTAGTCTTTTGGAGGGAAGGATAATCCTTGTTGAGTCGGCGATTATCTCTTTTGCCCTTTTATCTAACGGTTTATAGCCAATACCTATAAGATAAATTTTATTCATAATATTTCCTTTATGCAATTGCTCAATAAAGTGTGGAACTTTCGCAAAGATGATAAGTATTCACGAAATATTGAAATTAGAAATTGGAAATTGGGCCTTCATACTTTCTAATTTCTAATTTCCAATTTCGAGCCGTAAACAACTACTTACTTTCCACAAGATATTGAGCAGTTACTCCTTTATTGGATTTCGGATTTGGGTTGTCTTAAGATATATGTGTCCATCAGCCAACCCTTTTCCTTCTTAGCCTCACCCTTTAATCTTTTAATCTCCTCGATTACATCCCTTAACCGCCCGGAGATTAAGATTTCATCCTCAGTCCCAAGATAGCCTCCCCAGTAGATATTAATATCCGTCTCCTGAAAGCGTTTATAGGCAGAATAGGAATCCAACATGACAACCGCATTTGTAACCTCGTCAGTCGGACATTCTTTCAGTTTTCTGCCTGTGGTAATCACAATTGGTTCCCCTACACGGTTTAAAGGAATCTTATGTTTTGCGGTTAAAACCTGAACACTGGTTATCCCTGGTATCACCTCATACTCAAAATCTATTATTCCTTCTCTAAGTATGTGTTGCAGCATTTCTAAATGCCCGTCATATAATGAAGGGTCACCCCAGACAAGAAGAGCACCGTTTTCACCCTCCTTCATTTCGTTTTTGATTAATTCGGCAATAACTGCTGATGTCTCCTGTCGCCATACCTTAATTTCCTCAGAATATGGCTTACAACCCTTTTTGCGTCCGGGAATCTTTGCGGTTACAACCCTATATGTGCCACTATCCAGATACCTTTCTAATATCTCCTTTCTTATCTTGAGAAGCTCTTCCCTGCCCCGTCCTTCTTTGTCTAAGAGAAAAAAGACATCTACCTTTTTCATCGTGTTTATCGCCTGAACAGTAAGGTAATCAGGAGAGCCAGTCCCAATTCCAATAAGATATATCTTCTTCAAAAGTTCACCGCCTTTTGTAAGCATTCAGGTAATAAAAGATGCCACAGATTCACAGATTAAAAGATTAAAAGCAGATTAAAAGATTAAAAGTAAGATTAAGGAGAAATGGGGAAAGGGGGGAAAGGGGAGAGAATACAGAATACAGAATTAAGAATATTAAATTCTGAATTCTGACTCCTGAATTCTAACTTCTATTAACTTTCTCCATTTCCCCATCTTCCCCCTTTCTTCTTAATCTTACTTTTAATCTTTTAATCTGTGAATCTGTGGCATCTTTTATTACCTGAACGCTTACGGTAAATGATACCATAACATCATTGAAATGTCAAGCAGACAATATGACCCGAATTCGGGTATGATTTTTCAAGCAATGTGCAATTCCTTCTTATACATATAATCTTAATATCTCCCTCCTTGCCTCACCAATAGTGAGGGGAATTTTTTCAAATGGAATATTATCCTCATGCTTCAGCCTATAGAGCAATTCTGCTATCTGGGGCAATCTTAGCTTTACATTTTCCATATCCTCCGGTGCGGTAAACACATCCTCAGGAGTGCCACCTCTAACAATATGCCCCTTGCTCAAGATATAAAGCCTGTCAAGGAATAAAGGGACAAGGTCAACGCTGTGAGTAGCCATAACAATTGTAACACCATTTTCCTTATTCAACCTTGTCAGGAGATGCATCATTTTATACTCACCCATTGGGTCAAGTCCGGCAGTCGGCTCATCAAGAAGCAATATCTCGTGTCCCATTGATAAAAGCCCGGCAATACAAACCCGTTTCTTTTGCCCAAAGCTGAGATTGTGGATGGATTTCCCTGCATAATCGTCCATCTCAACAGCCTTTAATGCCTCCTTAACACGGCTGACAACCTCATCTTCCGCAAACCCCATATTTATTGGTCCAAATGCCACATCCTCAAAAACGCTTGTAGCAAAGAGCTGGTCATCCGGATTCTGAAAGACAAGCCCGATTTTTTTATATATCTCCTTTGGCGATAGCTTTTTAATGTTAACCCCGTCAAGAAGGATGGTTCCGTCAATATCTTTCAACAGTCCGTCCATTGCCTTTAGCAAGGTTGTTTTCCCTGAGCCGTTTGAGCCGAGAATGCCTATAAACTCACCCCTTTTTATCTCAAGGCTTATATCAGACAGGGCTGCGGTCCCATCCGGATACTTAAAGGAATCTATTTTTACCGCTAATCTGGCTATATTTTCCATACAAATCCTATTACAATTATAATAAGAAACCCTGCGGCAACCTCTGCAAATCTGAAAGGCTTGTGTTTCAGCATAGGGATATTGCCGTCATAACCCCTTTGAATCATTGCTACGGTGATATGGTGGCTATGCTCAAATGCCTTAAGAATAAGAGAGCCTGTAAGGGTGCCGAATGAACCCAGTCCACGCCTTATATTTGAATAGCCAAGACGATTTTTCTGGGCGTTATAAATAACCATTGCATCCTCAAGGAGAACAAAGATATACCTGTAGGCAAACATCAATATCTCAACAAATTCTTGCGGAACCCTCATCCATGAAAGCCCTGCGGCAAACTCCACAAACGGCATGGAAAAGCCCATAACAACAATAATCGACACTGCACCCAGAATTCTGCAGGCAATCATCAGTCCATCCATCAGTCCATCTTTATAACCGGTAACCTCGCTACCAATAATGTTCAAGGAAAACAGAACATCCTGCCCTGAAAAAAAGAATTTCAGGAGAATGATGATGGAGACAAGGAAGATGGGCTCTGAAAACCGCAGGATAATCACCCTTAACGGTATCCTCATCTTGATGCAGAGAAACAAACAGAAAAGCACTACAATCAGGGGAAGGACAAACCCTTTGTAGCTTAAGACCATAATTAATGTTGCCAGGGCAACAAGGAGCTTTATCCGTCCATCAACCCTTGAAAGGAGGTGGTCATTTTTGATGTATTCTGAAAATAATTCCATTGTTTTATCTACCTTCTATTGGCGGTTTAATCCAATTCACCTACCGTTGAAACCTGCGGCTTTTTCCCGGTGAGTTTATCATTGATTTAACGGCTGACCTTCAAATCCGACAATGGAGTTTATGGCATCGTACTGATATGGCTGATTTGGGTCTAAATGTAGTTTCATAAGATTTTATCCATTTACTAATCTTTTAATTCCATCTATAAAAATGCGAAAACTATTTGAGCAGTTATTATTCAGGCTTAAATAAGGTCCAATAGATCTAGACCCGGAAATATTTTGATATTTTTTATTTGTTAATCGTTCAAGTTCCGTAGATGGTGAATGTAGCAAATCAGGTAAGCGATATTTTTTCTTATTTTGCAATTTAGCAATATTGGATAAATTTAAACCACTTTCAACTGCTTGTAAGTCTCCTAAATACCAACTCTCCAGTTCACGACAAGCTATACGAATTACAACATCGTTCCGATTTGCTTCATGGCACAATCCAATCAGTTTATTTTTAACATCCATACAATCAGCCGCATCCTGGTCGCGTAAAACAATAAACCGGCTATTTGGAACACGGTATCCCTTTATTTTTCTTACAAGATTCTTTTCTAAATCTTGCTTGCCTGCAAAGACAATACAACGAAAGTCAATATTATTATATAAACGCGGAAGTAATCCATTAAGCATTTCTCTGGCAGAAGGTTCCTCTAATAATAAAACTAAATGACTCATTGTGGGTCAACTCCTTCAAAGAAACCTTGTTTCCATAAATAACCCATTTGGTCTCCATCCTCCATATACGCGGCAACTTGTTCGTTATCCTTTGCTCGTTGGACATAAGTATATCCATTCTGTTTAAACAACCAAAACACTTCATTCAGTTTTACAGCATTAAGAAAATCTGGAGAATGAGTAGATACAAAAACCTGCCCTCCATGATTAGTATATGCTCTAAACTCTTCAGCGAGTTCCATAAGCAATGTTGGATATAATTGATTCTCTGGTTCTTCCACGCATAACAGAGGATGTGGTTTGGGGTCATGAAGAAGAACAAGGTAGGCAAACATTTTTATCGTTCCATCAGATACATATCTGGCAAGAAAGGGGTCTTTAAATGCACCATCCTGAAATTTTAGCAATACACGCCCTTCTTCTGTTGTTTTTGCTTCAACTTTTTCTATACCAGGAACACGGTCGGCTAATTTTTCTAAAATCAAATTAAATCTTTCACGATGGTTTTGATATAAATATTGTGTTACAAGAGCCAGATTTTCACCTTCTCGTGACAAATGTTCTGCATATCCTGCGTCAGGAGTTTGACGGGCGGCACTGATGTGAAAATCCGAAACATGCCAATTTTCAATCATCTGTCCGAGCGACATAACTGCTGGATATTTCTTGAATTGAGCAAGTCCTTTTATTGCAAGTATATTGGGTTTGGCAAGAGACTGCTCCTCTCTTTTCAATTTTGACTCTTCTTGCACATCATCAAATTCATTTATAACGGCTTTGCCTTCTCCCTTAGAAAACTCAAGAAATTTCCACGGTTGTCCGCGTCTGCCTCTGCGATAACGAATCACTTCTCGCTCTACAATAGGTTGTCCATCCTCTTCATTAATAGCTAAAGTGTAAGTAGCAATCGGCTCCTTACTTATTTCACCCATACTCATCTGAAACCTGAACTTAATTTCAATTTCAATTGAACCCTCTGAATTACGGGTATGAACCTCGCTATACCCCCCCCGTTTACTTAAAGCAACTTGAACATTATCCGTAAGCGAATCTTTAAGAAATCCGAATACATCAAAGAGTGTTGATTTTCCCGTACCATTAGCCCCGACAATAACACACATTGAGGGAATATCTTTCATGTCAATTTCCTTGAAAGCTTTGAAATTTTTCAGCTTAATAGATACTATTTCCATATCTTCCTCCTTGTATTACTACTTACAGTATATTTTATTTGCAGGTATTTGTCAAGGTGTTTTTGCTGTCTGAACAGAATTCTTCTCCTTACCATTTGATGGCTTTTCGCTCACAAGCACTCTCCAGCAGTATCCACCGATAAACCCTCCGACCGCACCTGCCAGGAGGAAGACAAAGAGAAGCAAGTCCCCCTGGTTAGTATTAATTAACGGTTCTCGTGCTACTCGGCCATGTTCCTCGGCGTATTTTTCAACAACTGATTCATCAACCCCGCTCCATTTGGATTCCTCGGCAAATGTAGGGGTAGAGAATAACAAAAGTAAAAGGGTTAACAAAGGTGCAATTACATTGCCTCCTGTTTCCTGTTTTCTGCCTCCTGCCAACTGACTCCTGACTCCTGACTTCTGTTCCTTCACCACACCCATTTTTATAAGTATATCCGGTCGCTTTTTATAAAGCAACACAATCATCCCGGCGGTCATAGCCCCTTCAAGGATTCCCAGCGGAAGTTGGGTGGGGATGAAGGCAATAAGTATCTTCCAGAAAAGGGGTAGAAAGGGAGAATCTCCTCTTATGCCTGAGGCAAGCTCAACCGAGGTGGTAAAATATGTTGCCCAGTCGGCAAATAACCCTGCTACAAAACCTGCCATCCAGAGATTAGCCTTTAATGCCCTTAATCCTCTGAAGGTCAAATATCCTGCAAATGAACCCACCACACCCATAGAGACAATATCTGCTCCCCATGTACTCAAACCACCATGAGCAAGAAAGAGGGCTTGAATGAGAAGAGCCACGGCTGAAACAAGTATGCTGACGCAGGGTCCAAGGAGTATCCCTGATATACCTGTCCCACACGGATGGGAGCATGTGCCTGCAGTTGGCACGGGGATGGGCATGCAGGAGATGATGAAGACTACTGCCGCCATAAGTCCTACGAGAGGCTTGAAGGATGGGTCAACGCTTGAGAGTTTCTTCACCCTGTACAACCCAAATGCCACAAAGGGCATAGCAATAGCAAACCAGAAGATTGCCCAATTGAGCGGCAATATTCCTTCAGAGATGTGCATGGCAGATGCGTTGTTAGCAAGCAACAAGCAACCAAGTAGCACGGTAAAATAAATTTTTGTTTTTGAAATGTTCATTTTCCACCTCCTAAAATCTCAGGGGATATTGTCAAAAGCGATAACGGTGCGTTCGGGGAACGCACCCTACGGAATTCATTATAACACGTACATTGTAACACATACATTGTAACCCGTAGGGAACGCTCCCCGAGCGTTCCTTTCCCCTTCTTTCATGTTATTTTTGACACTACCTCTCAAGGCTGAGCCGACAAGAATAGTCAAATCAGCCTTCGCCAGGAAGATTGGGTTTATTTTCTTCCCCCTTTTCCCCAAAAACAAAAAACCCAACCTTCGTCAAGAAGATTGGGTTTTATTTCCCTTTTATTTCCTTCCCGCGAAGGTACAAAGAGTTAGGTAATCGACCGGACTCATAAGGAAGGGATGAGGGACGAGGGATGAGAGATGAGTATTATTTTTTCTACTCATCCCTCATCCCTTCTCCCTATTCCCTACTTACATTACCGTTGCGGGGCAGTGCCTTGAATCTCACAAGGACTTCCTCTACCTACCTGATTTCTTATTTTTAATCAATATATCATATTTAAATTTAAATGTCAATAGAAATTTTTCGACCTGTGCAATCGGAATTCACCACACAGCATAACCTATAACAATTCCAACTGCTACAATAATGTCACCCTTTCAGGGTTTAATTGTTATTCAACAAATGCTACAATAATATCATCCCTTCGGGATTAAATGCAAATTATTAAAGGCAAAACTCAACCCCAACGAGGTGACATTATTGTAGCAAAACAGCCGGAACAAGCAATCATAACCCCGAAGGGGTGGAATTATTATAGATTCATTATAACAAGTTGATTGCACAGGTCGAAATTTTTGGTGTGCAATTATTTTAACCTGAAGGCAATGTTTATCCCCATCTGTAATTCCTTCTTTGCTATGCCTTCGGGGATATGGGGAAATGGGGATGCTCGTTTGATGGCATTTTTGGCTTCCTCATCAAGAATTTTATTGCCAGAAGAGTTGAGGAGTGTTATCTCTGCTACACTACCATTAGAAAGAATTGTAAATTGCATCTTCACCTGTCCCTCAATTCCATTTCTCCTTGCCAGTAGAGGGTATAATTTTACCTGTTCGATTTTTTCCCTTACCTTCTTTTGGTATATTAATAAGTGGGAAGAGGTAGCACCTCTGGCGGAGGTAGCACCTCTGGCGGAGGTAGCACCTCTGGCGGAGGTAGCACCTCTGGCAGTGGGAATGTCCTGTTGTATTACTTCTTCCACCCCTCCAATTCCTGACTCTAACCCTTTTTCAGGCTCACTTACCGCAACCGCAGGCACATTAGTATTGATTGGGTTTCCTTCCAGTAGTGCTGAAGTAATCACCAACGCCCCTTCTGGTAAGGGTTGGGGGTCATCCATTTCCTTCTTAATAATTTCCTGTGGCAAGGGTTTTGGTGCAGATTTTTCAGATAGCACCTTCGGCACAGGCTCAGGATTTGGGCTTTCCTGTGCCAGAAGTGCTACCTCTGCCAGAGGTGCTACCTCTATCCCCTTTACCACCATTAAATCAACCTCAATTATTTTATCTGTTATCTTATTTGTATGGGCAACAGAGGTAGCACCTCTGGCACAAGATTTGTTTATGCCCATAAAACCGAAAACTACCGCATGGATTAGAATAGATATTAGAACAGCTACCTGAAATGTTTTAGTTTGACAACTCATCTCTTTTCCTCTTGGATTACAGCGATAACGGTGCGTTCGGGGAACGCACCCTACGGAATTCATTGTAACCCGTAGGGAACGCTCCCCGAGCGTTCCTTTCCCCTTATTTTCTATATCTCTTCCATCCCAGGGCTATCAAACCTAAAAATACTACAAACCCTCCCAGAAAGAGGTAGGGTATTGGTGCTGAAGATGCTCCTTGAGAACCAATAGGTGCTACCTCCTTCATCTCATAGCCCTTAACAACCTTCGAAGAGGGTGCTGAATCCTTTTTCCCGCCAGGTGCTGCGGTTTGCCTGCTTACCTTCTGCCGACTGCCAACTGTTTTTTTCCCCCTTTGTGCCTTCTCTCTCCTGCTGATTGCCGACTGTTGACTGCCAACTGTTGACTGTATTGCCTTTGTGGCTTTCATAAGCCCATTTGCCTCACCCTTTAGCCCTGGCACAGAGATCAATACCTTTGCGGTGAATTTTGTCAGTGATGGATTGTTGCATGTGTGATCACAACAGGCAAGCCCAACCTCGGCTACGCTTTCAGCATATTCTTTGGCAAGGGTTTCAATGACCTTTTTGTCAGGTTTCCAGTAATCCTTTCGCACACACTCCAGCATTCTGGCTACAACAGATTGATATGCCCACATATTCTTTGAGCCGCGAAACATATCCTTTATCCCCAACCCGTTTCTGTCTAAAACATAGGTCTCGTACATTTCGTTCCACTTTGCCGCATCCACTGCCTCTGGCACTGTTACCTGCCATCCCCAGAGGTTTGTAATCACCTGATCAACAAACCTTGCTCCTGCATATCCTTCCTTCATCATTGCCTTTATCCATTTGGGGTTCAGATACCTTGTTCTCATCTCCCTGCCCATCATCTTTTCCAATGTTTCCTGTTTTGGCATCCTTGGGTTGGACATATTTGTAACATATACCTCCGGGCTCTTACCGTCCACAGAACGAATTGCCATAGCCGTACCACCGAGATATTGGAAGAAATCGTCGTTATCTAATGTTTGATAGACATTTCCTGAACGACTGTGAACAGCCATCTTTGAACCTGAAAGGGTATTTTTAAATACCTCCAAACTAACATCCTTATAATCCTTCTCTATCTTTTCTCCCCAGAACCCCTGCCCATACAGATGACTCATTCTCATGAAATAGACATCAGCCACCTGCTTTTCATTATCCCATGTGCCCGACAGGGGGATGACATTACTCAGGTTTGTTCCATAAGCCCCTGACGGCACAGTGAACAATCTCACCGCAGCTATCCGCTCGGCCATATCATCAGAAATCCCTTTGGCCATCAGCATTTTCTTAGTCTTCAACACATTTGCACGGAGGATATTGTCCTTCTCATCCTGCTTTCCGGCAAGACTCACAGCCTTGTCAAGCAATGCCATAAGGTTAGCAAACAAATCCCTGTAAAGCCCGGATGGTATAATAGTTACATCTATTATTCCCCTGCCGAGCTCTTCCCTTGGTATAGCCTCAACCCCTGTTACCTTTCCCCTTTCATCCCATTTCGGCTTTATGCCCATAAGGTACATAATCTGCGATTCCATCACCCCTTCATGCCTGATGGTCTCCACGCCCCAGAGGTTAAAGGTGAGTTTGTCAGGATATTGAGTATGCCTTTGTTTATAGCCCTCAATGAGTTCCTTAGCTAACCTTACACCCATTTCATAAGTGGGCTTTGACGGTATTCGTGTCGGGTCAAAGGAATAGAAATTTTTCCCTGTGGGCAGAGAATCAGGATTTCTGATGGGGTCATTGCCCTGTCCAGCCGGGATGTATTTGCCTGACAATGCCGCCACAAATGAGTCAAGCTCCCGCTGTCCGCTTCTAACCATCTTCTCTTCCATCTCTGCCAGCCGCCTTTCCTTCTCTTCTTTGCTCAAACCCTCCTTCTCAATAGAAAGGATTGCCTCTGCGGTGCTTTTTCTGTATTTCTCCTCTGGTGACTTACCAAAGGTGTGCAGCCCAAAGGGTGTCTGCTTCTCTGCTATCTCCTTTATGTAATGTTCGAGTATTCCGACAGCATCCGTGTTTATTGATTTCATCCCGAGGTCTGTAAGTATCCCCATCCTTATGCTGAGTTTGTTAATTTCCTCAAGTTTTGACTCAGCCAGAAGTGGACTTTTCTCCTTTGCCACAAGATAGTCGTTGATAAGTCCTGCCAGTTCTTTCAGTTCCTTGTTCAGCCCTGCCTTATCAAATGGCGGGGTTAGATGGTCAATGATGACTGCCATTCCTCGCCGTTTTGCCTGAAGCCCCTCGCCTACATCATCCACAATATACGGATAGATATTTGGCAAATCGCCAATCAAGACCTCAGTCGGGTCTTCATTGGTAAATCCAACCTCTTTACCGCAAAGCCATTCATGGGTACCGTGTGTGCCAATATGGGCAAGGGCATCTGCCCCAAAGGTCTTCTTGAGCCAGAGATAAAAGGCTATGTACTGATGGTGGGGAGCAAGGGTAACATCATGATACAGCTTTTTCACATCCTGCTCCCAGCCGCGGGAGGGCTGAGGGGTAAAAAGTATGTTGCCATATCGAACCTGCGGGATAACGATATTCCCTTGCCATATCATAATATTACTATGCTCTACCGTCCCCCAGCTTTTGAACACAGACATCTTGAACCCTTCAGGCAATTCCTCAAACCATTGATTATATGTTTTAATAGGAATCAGCACGGCTTGACCACTTCCGGCTAATTTGTCAATCTCACCCTGTGCCCAATTGCCGATATTCCTACCATAGCTATGAATGTCATTAAAAAGCTCATCCTTAGTTTCCGGATGGCTTCCTGTATCGTATCCTTCTGCCTTCAACCTGTTCAATATCTTCCACAGGCTTTCTGGCAGGACATTAAGATATGATGCCCCAATATTCTGCTTGCCGGGTGGATAATTATAATAAATGATGGCTATTTTTTTATCCGTGTTAGGTTTATCCTGAAGGTTTATCCACATCCTCACCCTGTCAACAAGCCTCTTAATCCTCTCAGGAATTGGTCTTTCCTCAATATACTCAATCCCTGTTTTTGCATCTATCATCTTTTCCTTTGAGGCAATCACCGTAGGCTGAATAATTCCAGCCATCTCAGGGGTAGCTATCTGCCATGTCCGCTCAAGGATATCCAGTCCAACCGGAGATTTTCTCCATTCATCCTCTGATTGGGTATAAAGGGTTATGGCGTTAATAACCGGCACATTGAGCCGAGGAAAGAGCGGTATCGCCCTTTGAGCGTCCACACCTATCTTCAGCGACATAGCCACAAGGAGACTGATTCTGCTTTTTGCCTCATTGTTGAAAAAGAATCTTTCTACGGCAATCTCAGCTGGATAGCCATAAACAGGCAGAACATTAAAACCGCCCATTTCAAGACTCTCTATAACCGCATCTACATGCGCCAGGTTGTCAGAATCGAATGAGCTTTTATAAAAGGTAATTCCTATCCATTTATTATTGGCGGACGAATAGTGTGATTGGGTATAAGATTTTAAGAACTCGTCAAAATCCTCTACAACCCTTTTTTCTTGTTTGAGATAAATGCCAAAATCAGGAACTGGCGAAGGCTTTTTGTATTGGGCATTGAGTCCAAAATCCCTGCTTAAAACAAAAAGTATCATATTTTTTATATTTTCAAAGCCATCTTCCTTGTAGTATGCCTTAACCATTTCATCGTCTATAATTCCCATATTGCGATGTTCTTCAGTGTAACCCCCACCAAAACCATAAACCTTGCCCCCATTTTTTATTACCTGCCCAATATATGGTTTTGCTAATTCCAGTGCCTGCCGGTCCATAATAAGGAGGAGGAAGATGACCTTTGAATGGGCAATATCTTTTACAATCTGTGGTTTATTCTTAATGGAATGGCTGGTATAGACCTTGAAGCCTACCCCTTGCTTTAGCTGTGGGTATTCCTTTTCTATTTCCTTGACTACCTCTATGCCTATTTTTGAATGACTATCGCCAAGGAGAAGGCTGACTGTTAGTGGCTCGGCATAGGCAAAAGATAGAATGCAGAATGTAGAATGTAGAATGCAGAATAAAAGAAGTAATCTATTCCTTGCCTTCTGACCACTGACCCCTGACCCCTGACCCCTGATTTTTCTATTCCGGTACATAAACCACCTTCCCGTCCTGTAATTGATAGGCAATACCAAGCCTTGTGCCTTCACCCGTTAATTTCTTATCCGTTACCTTCTTGACTTTAATCTCTTTGCCCTTTTTGGTAATTATCTCTATCTTACCATCCGCACTTTTTTTGGTAATGGTTACCTCTGATTTTGGGTCCAGCAGGTCAATCATATTATAAGCCATAAACAAGGCAATCATCATGCTCACGATAAAGACCACGCTGGCATCAAAAAGATTCGCCACCCCGGCAATAGGGTCTTCAAGCGGCTGTTCGTATTTTTCAAATCTCCTGTGTCTCTTCAAAAATCTCATTATTAACCTCCAATTTCGAATTTCGGTAATGTCAAAAACTTTTACCTGAATTTTTCTTAACTCCCTATATTTTCAGGCAATTATGTAAATTTGGCTTGCCTCCCCCCAGCGATAACGGTGC
>JBDRAP010000032.1:0-3291 GCA_043823615.1 bacterium | reverse complement strand
ATGAAATTCAATCGGTTTGAAATTATACAGTTCCTACGGAACTGATTGATTTGTTTATAATTGTTCTACCGATATTATGTTCCTAACGGAACAATTGTCGGTGTTTTATAAGCTTGATGTAATTATCCACAACCGCACAGGAAGAAAAGTATCGCAACATCTTGGAGAATGTTTTAGAGGGTATCTTTCGGATAACACCAGAGGGATCTATCCTTATGGCAAACCCTGCCTTGATCAGTATGTTGGGCTATGATTCCTATGAACAGCTTGTATTTGATGTAACCAATATATTTCAGCAATTCTTTGTTATCCCTGATAAGGGGGAAGAGTTTCGACAGAAGATAGCAAGCGGTATGGTTCATAATTTTGAGGCAAGTATCTATACCAAGCAGAATAATATTATTTGGGTGTCTTTGAGTGCCAATGTTATACATGGAAAGGAGTTACAGATTCACTATGAGGGTATCATTCTTGATATTACTGAACGCAAAAAATTAGAAGAAAATCTTATCAGGGCAGAAAGGGCAGAGGCAGCCTCTGAGTTTGCTGCTGAAACTGCTCATGAGATACGAAACCCCCTTCAGGTCATTCAATCAGGGCTTTACTTACTCAAGATGACTATGGGTAAGGTGGATGATGCGACTTCCAAGACTATTGATCAGATAGAGCATGCCTCGCAAAGAGCCTGTAAATTTATTGATGAGCTTATTGATAACTCAAAGATGCATGAACTGCATGTAAGCAGTGTAGGTATAGATAAATTACTGCATGATGTTGTCGAAGAAATGAATATCCCTTCAACCATCAGGGTGGATTGGGACATTGATGGTTCTTTGCCAAATATCCTTGCTGACAAGGAAAGACTGTGCGAGATTGCACACAATCTTATCAAGAATGCCATAGAGTCCATGGGAGAAAAAGGGGTATTGTCGATACAGGGTGCAGTGGATGGAGAATTTGTCAGGATAATCATCTCTGATACCGGCAAGGGGATGTCTGAGGAAGAGATTTCAAGGATGTTTACACCATTTTATACCAATAAGGCAACGGGTAAAGGGCTTGGTATGGCTGTTGTCAAGCGGTTGATTGAGGCACATAAAGGGACAATAGATGTGGAAAGTAAGATTGGTGCAGGGACAAGGGTTGTGATAAGGCTTGTGAGGTAGTGGAAAGCAAGCATGGTTCAAAACGCGAAATTACAGATGTGTAAAAAAGGAGAAAAGGGGAAAGTGGGGAAAAAGGGAAAGATATGTCATTACAATACTTTTTGAGAATTCTTCTCCAATTCTCCCCCTTCTCCATTTCTCCTTCTACTTACACATCTTCCCACCGATAACTGACCCATTACTCAAGCTTCAAAATTTTACTTGACTTTTAAGATAAATTTTGTTAATATGGGTATGTTGTTATGGGAGGATTAAAATGTGTTTCAAAAAGATACAATGGTTAAGTATTGCTTGTATTTTGTGTTTTTTATTTAGCTCACCAGTATGCCCTGCTTCTCTTCAGGTAGAAAAAGGGTTTGCTGAGGCAGAGACGCTGTATCAAACAGGGATTTATGCCTTAGCTATTCCCAAACTTCAGGATTTTATCCAAAAACATCCGGAAAGTCCCTTATGTCCCAAGGCTAAGTTAATATTAGGCGAGTGCTTTTATCAGCAAAAGGAATATGATGCAGCCTTGCTTGAGTATAGTTTTCTTGTACAAACCCAAATTTCTATAGAGATTGTACCAAGGGCTTTATATCGTATGGCTGAGATACATCTTTCCATGAGAAGGGATGAGGATGCTATGTCTGCTTATCGGCAGATTATAAAAAATTATCCAAAACTTCCTTTATCCGAGGATGTACTGTGCAAAATCGGGGAATATTACTTTAAGCAGGGAAAATACAATGAGTGTGAGGATGCCTTTAAGCAGATGTTAAGGATGTTTCCCAATAGCTCTAATATATCCACAGCATATTACTATCAGGGGATAAGTGCCTACTATAAAAAAGAATACGAAAAAGCAGCCTTATCCTTCAGGGATGTTGCTGATCCATCGCTAAAACCCAATGCCTATTATTATGAGGGTGATTCATGGTACAGGCAAAAGGAATATGATAAGGCAATAGGCGTTGCCTCAAGATTTATTACTGATTATCCAACGCATGAACGGAGACCAAGTGCCCTTTTTATTGTAGGATCATCCTTTTATAATCTGGAAAATTATAAAGAGGCAAAGAATGCCTTTGCTATGCTGGAAAAAGATTATCCTGCCTATACTAACATAGATTATGCCAGATACTGGTTGGCAGAGTCATGCTATAAATTAGAGGAATATGAAAATTCTCAAAAGGCATATAGAAAATTGGCAGAGACTTGTCAGACAACAAGTCTTATCCCCTTTGTCTATTATGGTCTGGGTTTTTCTTGTGTAAAGATTGGAATGGTAGAAGAGTCAGCAATAGCCTTTGAAAGGGTGGCAAGTAGCAGTACTAAAGGGAAATTGGGGGTTGATGCCCTGCTTCAGTTGGGAAGGTCTTACAGGATGCTCCAACGGCTTGAAAAGGCAATAGATGCCTTTAAGAAGCTAATAGAAGAATACCCTGATGATTTAATAATACCTCAGGTAAAATATGAATTATTTGAATGTTATGTAGCTATTGATAATTTAACTGTGGCACAAGTAGTATGTGATCAGATGTTAGAGGGTTACCCAAGGGATAATCTCACCTGTTTTACCCTATATAAGCTGTCTAATGTGTTTTTTTCTAAAGAGCAGTATTCGTATGCAGCAAATTGCTATACTCAGGTATTGGAAAAATATCCTGGAAGTGAGGTGGCAGAGGATGCCTGTTACCAGTTGGGATTGTGCCACTTTAAGCTTGGTAATTATGAATCTGCAAGGGATTGTTTCAAAAAGCTCCAGCAGCAATATCCAAACAGCACTATGGCTGAATTAGCCCAGTATGCTATTGCATGGACATACTCTGAAGAGGGAAGGTTTAAGGAGGCTATTGCTGAATATGCAAAGCTTACTCCAAGCGGAGAGTTAAATGCTGAGGCTGCCTATCGTATTGGCAACTGTTGGTTTAACCTTAGGGGGTATCATAATGCTATTGAGTCGTACAAAAAGGTTATTGATTCCTATAAAGAAAGTAAGCTCTATGATGCATCCCTGTATCAGTTAGCCCAATGCTATCATAAACAGGAAAATTATCCGGAAGCCCAAAGGTATTTTGAACAACTGTTAACAGAATGTTCAAGCAGTAAGTATGCCGCGGAGGCTATCTATTGGATAGGGTGG
>JBDRAP010000031.1:0-7727 GCA_043823615.1 bacterium | reverse complement strand
TCTTGTGTTGATTATATCGTTATGTTTGATGAATTTACCCCGGAAAGACTGATTGAGGAAATAGTTCCAAACATCTTGGTTAAGGGCGGGGATTACAACATAGATGATATTAAAGGCAGGGAATGCGTTGAGGTTCATGGCGGAAGGGTTGTTTCTATCCCATTTATTCCAGATAAGTCTACAAGCAATCTTATCAAATTGATTATCGAAAGATATGGGTATCATGAGAATATGTTTTGATTGCCAGCCATAGAATAGGATGCGGAATATGGGATAGTGTCCATGCCTTAATCATTCTTACACCTGAATAGTTACAAATTATAAAATTAAAAGGAGGGAAAACATGGCTAAAGATCAAAATGCAAAAAAAGAGGTAAAAAAGAAAGCTGAAAAAACATTGAAAGAGAAAAGGCTTGCGAAAAAAACAAAAAAAGAAAAGTAAATGATTTCGACCTGTGCAATCGGGATTTAAGCCACAGATTACAGAGATTACAGAGAGAATAGAGAAGAAAAATCTAAAAGGCATATAGCAGTAGAGACACAAGATATTGCATCTCTACCATGTCTCTACAATTTCACCGAATATTAATCGTTGAATTTGTCTGCAGATTGTCTTTTAATATGTTGTAATCTGTGAAATCTGTGGATATATTCCATGTTTCTGTTTGCACAGGTCGAGCAGTTTTGGACAGGAACAATCCCTTGTAGTTGTCCATTTCCCTGCCAATCACTGACTTAATTACCAGTCAGATATGGATGATTAAAGCAGGGACAATGGGGTAGCACCCTTGGCACCATTCAGCTACAGCTATTCGTGGAAATTTGTAGCTGCGACCTGCCAGAGGGACTCCCTCCTTGTGGTCGCCTCTTGTATATGTCAGCAGAGGACAAGGAAGTACTTCTGACACCCTGACATCACAAAGAATTGACTGAATAGTTACTAAATTTGTTGACATCCTGTGGTTTTTGTGATAAAATTGAATAAAAAAGGGGGCTAATTTATGGCTGATGATATAAATAATGAGGTTTCCCAGGAAGAATTGGATGCTCTTTTGGGTGGCGGACAGCAACAGATAGGGACAATGGAACCAATACCCTCGTCGCCAGTCAAGGATTTGTCCGGAGAAGAAAGGAAGGCATTGTCTGATGTGCTTGCTCCTGCTATGCAGGCTGCGATGACATCCCTTTCTACTATCTTAAATAAACAAGTGTATATATCTACCCCAGAGATAGAGACTGTAGATCCGGACAAGGTAGCTCTTGATATTCCAGGTTCAGCCATTGCTGTAGAGGTTGATTATTCTGGTGGGATTACAGGGCATACATATCTTATCTTCTTAAAAGAACAGGGAACACTTATTGCTGATATTATGATGGGTGGAGATGGGAAAACACCACCAAAAGAAATAAATGACCTTTATCTTGGTGCCCTTGGCGAGGCATTGGGGCAGATGATAGATTCTTCAGCAGCATCTATATCTCATACACTGGGAAAAACAGTGACTGCTGCTCAACCAAAGATAAAGATTGTAAATTTTTCTTCAGAACAGGTTGACCTTCCTATTCTAAAACATCAGAAAGTAGTTAAGGTTAAATACAACTTGAAATTAGGAGATCTATCCAGCGGCAATTTAGTCCAATTAATGCCTGTAGATATTGCAAAGCCTATTGTTGATAACATCTTAAGCAAAAAAAAAACTGGGGGTGAAACAGTGAATGCAGAAATATCTCCAACCTTTGTCTCAGGGGTAAGCCCTGTTCAATTTGCTTCATTAAAATCAACTGGAGGACCAGCTATTCCAGGCAATATAAGACTTATTATGGATGTTCCCATGGATGTAACCGTGGAACTGGGTCGCAAAAAGATGAGTGTTCGACAGATATTAGACCTTGGGGTTGGTTCAATTGTTGAATTAGACAGAATGTCTGGTGAATCGGTAGATATTCTTGCCAATGGCAAGTTGGTAGCTAAGGGTGGAGTAGTGGTTATTGATGATACCTTTGGTGTGAGGGTGACTGAGATTATTGCTTTACCGTAATTGTAGTCTGATAGTCGAGTGGTTCATGACATCTGCCGTAGGGGCAGGCCCCTGTGCCTGTCCTCTGTCCTGACTATTTGAATAATCTGGGAGGGAAAGATAGATGCGATCACTATCGTTTATTTGCGTACTTGTTGTTTTTTTCTTAGTACATGAGGTTAGTGCAACCTCAACACAGACTATTCTTAATTCTGAATCTGTAATATCAACACAAACTACTGTCAAGGATACTACCACAATCGCTACACCAACAATTAACAGCATAGAGGACCAGCCTGTATTTACAAACATAGATAAAAAAGTTAGCACTTCCGGAGGGTATAAGGTTAGCTTTTTGGCGGTTATGGCAAAAACCATCTTAGCCCTGATAATTATTGGATTGCTTATCGTTGGGATATTAAGGTTTTTCTTCAAGGATAAGGCATCATTGTTTTCTGGTGTAAAATGTATCAACACCCTTGCCACTCACCCCTTATCACCTAATAAATTTATACAAATAGTAGAGATAAACAATAAAATAATCATTCTTGGTATAACAGAGAGCAATATTAATCTTTTATGCGAGATAACAGATAGGGATGATATTGACTTGATTAAGCTTCAATGCAGCTCTGAGTCACAATCTATATCCATTTCTTTTATAGAACATTTAACCAGCTCTGTCAAAAAGATGCTTGGTAATCCTGGGCATATAGATGAAGAAAAATCAAAGGAATATGTAAAAAAGGTTGAATTCTTAAAGACGCAGCATGATAGATTGAAAAGGCTGGAGGATTGAGATTATTGAATTATTTTGAAGCAAATATGGCTTTGCTTAAACAAAAGGACATCAGACTCTTTAATAAGGTAAATGAGATAGAATCAAAGGAATTGCCATATGCAGAGATGGAGGGAATGGTAGTTTCTCCACATGTTAATCTGGCTAAGATAAATATCATGGCTATCTTAGGGTTTGGATACAGCTCTCATATAAACGAGATTCTCCAAAAGACTGAAAATAAGACATTCATCTTAGTTATTGACCACGATATTGAAGGCTTTAAGTCGATATTATCTAAAAAAGACCTTGCTCCTATTCTGAAATCCTCTAGGGTAATACTTTCTATTGGAGAGGATCCCTCAGAAGCAGTTCGGTATCGAATAGACCAATATTACCGAATAAGCACCATCCCTGATATTATGATTGTTGAATACAAACCAGCCACTACTCAAAACACAGCATTTTATCAAGATGTTAGAAAATATCTGCACGAGGCAACATTAATTGCTACTCAAAATCTGGCAACATTGGCTGAACATGCCCCTATCTGGCAAAAGCATATCCTGAAAAATCTGCCATACATTATATCTTCACCTGGCTTAAAGCAGTTGTTTGGAAAATTTGTTGGGGTTCCAACTATTATTGTTGCTGCCGGACCATCCCTTGATAAAAATGTAGAATTATTGAAAGAGGTAAAGGGTAAGGCACTCATCCTTTGTGTAGATACTGCCTTAGGCACGCTAATCAAGCATGGAATATCTCCGGATGTTGTTGTAGCCATTGATGCTACAGAAAAAAATTATAGATATTATCTAAAACCCATAGAGATTCCAGAGGGTACATACCTGTTCACAGGACCTGCTGTTTATTCAGATGCCCTTCCTTTATTTTCCCCAAACATTTTTTTTAGTGGTTTTGGTCATCCATGGCTTGCATGGATTGAAACATTTATTGGTGAACGGGGAGCGATTAAGCTTGGTGGGTCTGTCTCTACAGCCGGATTTGATTTAGCGGTTCGATTTGGTGCAAACCCGGTAATCTTCATTGGTCAGGATCTTTCTTTTCCAGATAATAAGGTGTATACAGAAGGGGTCATGCCGGAAAGAATGAAAGAGGCAGAGGAGTATGCAAAAAACCTAAATACTATATTGGTTGAGGATATCTATGGCAATCAGGTACCAACAACCCAGAGTATGTGGACATGGATACGATGGTTTGAATATCAGATTCAGGCAAGACCTGATATTACTTATATAGATGCAACCGAAGGTGGGGCAAAGATAACAGGAACAGAGATTCTTACCCTACAGGAAACCATTGATAAGTATTGCCATAACGATATCTCAGTAAAAGAAATATTGGATGATACAAAAAATAACTACAATATTCCATACATCTTAAATTTGATTGAGGAGATGAGTGGCATTATTAAGGATTGGAGTCGGGTACAAATGCTTTGCAAAGAAGGACAGAGACTTAGTGAAAGGCTCAAGGAGGCTATAACCCCACAAATAGGAAAAAGAGCCATGAAGCTATGGCGGGAGATAGGACACCTCTATCAAAGAATACTTGAACATCGTGGATTATTTAATCTCGGCAGTTGGAATCTGGAGTTTTTGCTCTTCAGAATGGAAAAAGCGTCACAAATAGGTGATGCTGCTATCAGGGTTCAAAGCTATCATGACTTCTTTACTGAGATTTATGAATATTGCCACTCCTCTTGTGTAGATATTCAGGAGTGTCAGGAATGCTTGAGAAAATTGAGTGGTGTAACTATTCAAGCATGCAAAATTCAGCAGTGAAGACGGCGATCACAAGAGGAGAGCCCCTCTGGCAGGTCGCAACTACAAGTTTTCCCACAAATAGCTGTAACTGTAGGGTGACAGAGGTGCTACCTCCTTGTCTCTACGAGAAACAGACAATGACAAATCAAAAAGTTTTAGCTATTAATTCTTCGATCTTTTGAAGAACATCCTTTAAGTCTATTGGTTTTGACTCAAATATACCGTTAGGAGTATGGATGTGGTGAGGAAAAGTTTTTAATTCTCTATGATGTGGGACATTATCCCATCGATAGATAAGAGATTTTTCCTTGTCCATATATTGAAATCTATATCTTATTCCTTTAGGTGAAATCGTTACAGAGAAATCCAGAAGAGAATAATCAATAAAGCTAAGAATGCCTTCAATGAAACCAGTATTGGCAATGTCATCTGTGTGGATAGAGATAGATTTTTGAATAAGCAGCCAATTGATTTTTTCTATCTGTTGTTTTAGTTGATGAAGATAAGTGAAAATATTCATAATCTTATACTGGCAATGAGGTTTAATTCATTTTGAAGAATAGTAGTTGTTTCATATAAATATGTCCACTTAAACCAGATTTTATCATCGCCTAAAGTTCCATCATTAAATTTCTGATAAAAAGTTGGGGATGACATTTTATGTCTTTTTTCAAACGCTTTTAGTTCCTGGTTGTAATATTTTAATTTATCTTGAAGTAAATTTTTCTTTAGGTATATGGTTGACACTATAAAGGGAATAGCTTCTTCTTGTAATTCTATTACTTTCAATTGTGCTTTGCCTCCTATCAAGAATTTATTATAGTATATCATTCCATAGATAAGATGTCAAGAAATTTCAAGCTGTGTGATTGTCGCATTAAACAACATGAGGCAATAAAAGTAATGGGTCAGTCAAGGGATATGAGGTAGCCGCAACCTTTTAGGTTGCGTTATTCTACACAGGCTAAAGCCTGCGACTATCAAAAGCACCAATGATTTTAATGTAATTATCCACAACCGTACGGCTCGTAATAGTTCAGGTAATCAGAATTCAGAATTAAATCAGACAACATAACTGTTCGCAATAATCTGCTTTAGTAAGTAGATACAAACAAAAATAATCGCATAAATTATGTAGGTTCTTTCATTCTGACTCCTGACTCCTGTATTCTGTATTCTTACTGCCTGAATAATTACATATTTTTTCGCAAACCAATTTTCATTAAGCATCCTATCTGACAAACATCTTGCCAGGTAGTTGCCGAACAAACCCTTTTAACTCAAGCTGAAGCAATATTGATGCTATTTGTCCAGCACCCATACCAGAATTGTATATGAAACAATCAATATGTTGAGGCTCATCCCCTACCAACAAATATACCTTTTTCTCTGTATCGATAAGTTCGGCAGTATTCTTTTTTATCTCCGGAACAATTGGCTGTTTCAATGTATCTACCAGCAGACCAATCTCTTCGATGATATCCTCAACACAGGTTATTAATTTTGCCCCATCTTTAATCAGCTGATGGTTGCCGGCACTCAATCTGCTGTCAATACCACCGGGAACAGCAAAAACTTCTCTTCCCTGTTCAAGGGCATAGTTAGTGGTAATAAGTGCACCACTTCTAATGGATGCCTCTACAACCACTGTCCCAAGACTTAACCCACTGATGATTCGATTTCGTCTGGGAAAATTAAACTTTTCTGGTGTAGTACCCATGGGAAACTCGCTTATCACTGCCCCATGCTGAACAATTTGCTCAAAAAGCCCTTTATTCTCAGTCGGATATACAATATCTACCCCACAGCCAAGCACGGCTATGGTCCTGCCATTTGCACGGATAGCACCAAGATGGCTATGTGTATCAATCCCCCGGGCTAAACCACTTACAACCGTAAGTCCATATCTTACTAAATCCTGAGCAAGCCTTTCCGCCATTTTTATTCCATAAGAGCTGGCTGATCTTGTACCTACAAGGGCTATAGAAAGCCTGTCATCCTCTTTGAGACATCCCTTAACATATAATACCGGCGGCGGTGCCCATATAGATTTTAGACTTATAGGGTACTCTTCATCCTCAAGGGTAATAACCCTTGCCTTAGCTGCATCAATCTTTTTCAACTCCTCATCTATGCAGACCTGGTTTCTTTTTTCAGCAATGGATTGAGCTATCTTTTCTCCAACACCCTTTACACGAGTAATCTCTGCTACAGAGGCAGAAAGAATATCTTCTGCATTCCCAAAATGGCTAAACAACATCTGAAATCGTACAGGACCAATATCTGGAATCATGTTTAATGTTAAGTATGAAATTGTCCTTTGTTCCATTTGTACAACCTTTAATTTAAGCAGTCAGTAAAACAGAGGGCAGGCACGGGGGACTAAAAGAAGGGCAACCACAGGGGCAAGGAAAGTGAATGTATCCCTAACCTTTACCCTTGTTTTTGCCCTGCACTTGCCTGAGTCTTCAATCTTATCCACCTGACACCCATCTTGGTCCAGTTTTCCAACTCAAACTTTACAGCCCTTACACCTGCTATCTTCTTTAGATTTCGTTCTATCCTCTTTACTTTTTCAACCTCAACCATTGTCCTTTTTTCAACATAATCCTGATCATCTGGATTGACAAAAATATCAAGCTGAAAATTAAGTTTGCCCTTGATATAAACCACACCACTGATAGTACTATAATCTATCTGTTTTGTGTCCACCCAATTCTTAACCAATTCAGTTTCTACCCGTACATTAATTGTCCAATCATCAACCATTAGTCAGCTCCTTTAAGGAATAGTTCACCGCAGAGACGCGAGAGGCACAGAGAATGGAAACTAATCAGATTACAGATTAGAACGCAAGTTGATTTGCCAGTAGCTTACAAAGAAGTCATAGAATTAAAAACAGTAGTGCCAATTCATGATACCCAGCTCCTAACCTATCTGAAGATGATGGATGAAGGCTTGGACTATTGATCAATTTCAATGTTTCTGTCTTAAACTCGATGTTCAAGTTTTTTTAACCTGTGTAGAAAACGGACACCCACTCTCTGTCATTTCGACCCTCAGGGAGAAATCTATCTGTTGTCTTTACACCATAACTTTTATTATCTTCACTCAGTTCTTGAGATCTCTCGTCGAGTACTCCTC
>JBDRAP010000030.1:0-2856 GCA_043823615.1 bacterium | reverse complement strand
TTCAATGTCGGTTTATGTTATAAAAAGACAGGTAAGCTGAGTGAGGCAGCTGCGGTTTACGCTAAGTTTGCTGTGCAATATCCAAACGATAAGATGATAAACGATGTTTTGTTAGAAATGGCTGCCATCTATAAGGACCAGTTTCGTTATAACTTGGCAATTAATGCCTTTAATGAGCTTCTGAAAAAGTTTGACACAAAGGATGAATCAAGGCTGGAGATAACCTACAACCTATCTGAGTGTTATACAGAGATGGGTGATGAAAAATCCGTGCTTGATCAATACCTGAAATTAAGGGATATGACCCCGCCAAATAATATCTATCGGCTAAGGGCATTGGCTAAGCTGGGTGAGATCTATGAAAACAAAAAGGAATGGCTAAAGGCAGTAGATATTTATAAGGATATTGCCCAGAATACAGACCGAGAGGATTGGCGGGAAGCGGTTAAGGAGAGGATAACGGTTATTAGTGAGGGGATGAAGAAGAAATAATGTAAGCCTTCAGCTATCAGCAGTCAGCCTTCAGCTTTTGTAAGGAAATGAGAAGTGTGCCCTCTGTGGCAAACAGTTTTGAAATATGCAATAATTAAGGAGGTACGAAAGAATGCAGTTTAATATTATGGATGTGTTGAAGGAGAGCCCTACCCTGGCTGTCCTGCTATTTTGTTCGCTTTTGGTTATTACCTTTGCCCTTGAACGGTGGTGGTTTTACCTGAGAATAGGGTTGAATCCAAATAAGTTTATGAAGGCAATAGATGATTACTTAAGAAGGGGTAAGATGGAGGATGCCATAACCCTTTGCCAAAAAAACCGCAGCCCAATAGCAGCCATCATCAAAACAGGTCTGGAGAACAAGGAATTAGACAGCCTGCTTTTAGAAGAGGCAATGTTTAACACCCGATTGGAAAAAACGGTTGAGATGGAGCGATTCTTAGGAATATTGGGTACCATGGGGAATATTGCCCCATTGATAGGCTTGCTTGGTACTGTAATAGGGATTATGCGATCCTTCCGTGACCTTGCTGCCTCTGGCTCAGGCGGACCATCGGTTGTTGCCGCAGGTATTGCTGAGGCATTGATTGCCACGGCTGCGGGATTGATTGTAGCCATAGTTGCTGTTTTGTGTTATAATTACTTTACGAAAAGACTGAAAGATATTTCTACAGATATGGATATTTGTACCAGAAAATTATTGATACTGCTGAGTATTCTTAAGTGATGGGACAAACACAAGGAATGGGTCTCACGCGGAGAACGCGGAGAACGCGGAGAGAAAGACTTACGAGCAGAAATATGGACAACTACAAGGGGGTTGTTTTGCACAGAGGGCAACCCACGGGGGGTTGCTCCTACGGGGAACAAACAATAAATGGTTCTTCTGGGAACTTTGTGGAAATAGGTCAACCTGTGCAATTAGAAATCACCACTTGTTTACAGAGAAAGAGCCACAAAGGGTGTGAATTCTGAAGCTACAACCCTTGCTGGTCTCTTCTCATTTGCAAATTACCCCTGTTTCGTTGCACTATTTTTCCTAATGTATTTACACCCTTTGTGGTTCTTTCTCTTTTTCTGGATATGTATCCACAAAAAAGCCAGTAGAGCCAAATAAATAATTGTTGTTGTATGGATAGGGTGACAGAGATGCTCTCCTCTTGTCCCTGTCCGTGTAATGAATAATTACACCCATGCAACAAGTCTATAATCTGAGGAGATACTCAATGATCAGAGCCAGGAGACAGTCCCACAGAACAATCAGGGAACAAGAGATGACGACTGAGCCAAACCTTACCCCACTAATAGATGTTTGTTTGGTATTGGTTATCATCTTTATGGTTACAGCACCCATGGTCATGCAGGCTGGGATCAAGATCCTTGAATCTCAGGCTGGAGCAGGTACTGGAAAACACGCAGCAGAGGAAAATATTGAAGTAATACTAACTGAGGACAATAAGGTCATGTTAAATGGACATGAGGTGTCCTGGCAGGATTTCCCTGTCAGGATACGGCAGGAGATATTCAAAAGCAAGGACAAGCTCGTGTTTGTAACCGCAGATGATAAAAATCGAGTCGGTAGAGTAGTAGAAATACTCGACATATCCAAACAACAGGGAGCCAAAAAGGTAGCTATTATTAGCAAGCCAGAGGGTAAGGGATAGAAAGAGGTCGAGTGTTTAGTATTCCTACATTCACTTGACTCCTTGCCCCATAGAATCCTACGCGAGGTAAATTACAATGATTCAAACATCACCATTCAAAAAAGAGCTGATTACTAAGGTAAATGTTTTGCCCTTGGTTGATGTTTGCCTTGTGCTGGTTATTATCTTCATGGTTACTGCTCCATTGATGATGCAGCCTGTTATGGAGGTAAAACTGCCCAAAGCAGTTACTCTTGAGGGCGAAGAAAAAGAAAACATCACCGTTACCATTGCCCTGAATGGGAAGATAGCCGTAAACGAAAAGGAAATAACCTGGGGAAAATTACCAGCAGAACTGACAGAACGGGTTAAACGCAGTCAGGATAAGTTTGTGATTATTCGGGCAGATGAGAATGCCTCTCATGGAGAAATGCTTAAGGCAATGCGTATTGCCAAGGATGCAGGGGCAAAAAAACTGACTGTTGCTACGGAACAGAAGACAAAGTAGGTACAAAAGAAGGGACAAGATTAATCCTCAGATTTCACAGATTACAGATGAAATGGGGAAGAAAAATCTGTCGACCTGTGCGGTTGTGGATAATTACATCAAGCTTATAAAACACCGACAATTGTTCCGTTAGGAACATAATATCGGTAGAACAATTATAAACAAATCAATCAGTTCCGTAGGAACTGTATAATTTCAAACCGATTGAATTTC
>JBDRAP010000029.1:0-4889 GCA_043823615.1 bacterium | reverse complement strand
AATTCAATCGGTTTGAAATTATACAGTTCCTACGGAACTGATTGATTTGTTTATAATTGTTCTACCGATATTATGTTCCTAACGGAACAATTGTCGGTGTTTTATAAGCTTGATGTAATTATCCACAACCGCACAGGTCGGTAATTTTTGATGGTACAGGGAGATATGGTTATAGCCATGCTAAGTGTCAATAGAAGACAAAAAATAGCCGACAGCCTTTTATCCTTTATGGTAAAGGCAAGCCACAGTATACCAGCAATAGCAAATAAGGCTGTATTGGGTCTGGAAAGCACGCTCAGACCAAATGCAATCCCACAAGCAATAGTGGCAAGTATTGTTGGAGATTTTTTTAGCTTAAGCAACAGGAAAATACTTAAAAGACAAAGAAAGGTATCAAGGGTAGCAGAGAGCAATATGCCGGTATAAAGGATAAGGTCAAAAGATAAGCAGGTCAGCATAGCAGCAATAATAGCTGTGGTGCGATTGAACATATCACGGCTGATAAGATACACAAGCATACAGGTTAACAATCCAAGCAAAAGCTGAAACACATAGACCATGACAATATTATTAGATGTTAACCAGTAAATAACAGCTAAGAAATATGGGTAAAGTGGGTTATAATAAAATGGCTCCTGTGGAAAGCTACCACTTAAAACACCCAATGCCTGCTCATGATAGGTATACATATCTGTGCCTGGTTGAGGGCTAAAGAAAAAATCATAGCCAGATGAGCACTGCCATAGACAGACTATTCTCAACAACGCAGCAACAATGATAACAGCAGTCAGAATAAAGGCTTTTTTGCTATAATCCTTTGCTGCATGGAAGGGATGAGGTGTTTTTTTATCTTTTTTTCTTTTCACGATAATACCTCTTCCTCTTTTCCCCTTACCGAATAAGACCAATCTTGCCTGTTGTTTTCCCTTCAGCATTCTTGATAATGTAAAAATATACTCCGCTGGCAACAGGATCCTCATGATCATTATTTCCATTCCATTCATTGCATTGCCGCAATATCCTAACCTGTTCACCGGCAGAGTTGTGGATAGAAATAGTGAAACGGCCTGATGGTGATGGAGAAAATGTACACTTCTTATCCATATCAGGATAGAATGGATTGGGATAAACCCTTACATCCGAAAGGCTGCATGTCTGCTCATAAGACATAACTGCATAAACCCCAAATTCATTGATATTTGCCCAAACCTCACATCTTGCATTTACAGGATAGGAGTCAGTAATCATATCCCATCGGTTTGATGCCTCATTCAGCTTGAATACCCTCAGGGTTTCAACACGGATATTTGTCTCATCTATAATTCCATCATGGTTATCATCATTATAAGGGATGCAGAGCTTCATAGCTTGAGTGGCAGACAAAACAGGTTTGCCGTTTGCCTGACAGGTGCAAACAAGGCTTATGTGACTGTCCTGAAGTGGTGTCATATTTTTTTCGCATTTTGCATTAAAATTGGCTATGGCTAATTTCCCTGCGGTTTTTTCGATCCTTATAATCGTTATCCGGCTATCTTCAGCCAAGGCATCTGGTGGTATCTTGAGTGTGGTCTGTCCTCGTTTGCCAGAGATGGTGATGGTTCCACCGTCATTTGATCGGATATCGGCAATGGTTGCAGGCGAAACAGGTGCTTTTTGTGTTGCGGTAATTGTTTGAGAAATAGTGTTTCCTTGTGGACTAATAACAAGTGGTTTAGACGATGTCCGATTGCCTGCCTTATCAACACCAACTGCCCGAAGGGTAGTTGTGCCTGAAGGTATCATCCGTGGATCTGCCTTAAAAACAAATCTGCCTGAATCCCTCAGTGTTGTTGTGCCATACAACACTTGCTTGCTCCATAGCTCGACCAAATCAGCCTCTGTTGCCGTGCCATAAATAATCCAACCACTGGTAAATGTTTTGGTCGCCTCAATAGTTGGTGTCCCTGGTGGAATAGTGTCAATTCTAAGAGTGCCTGTAAATATAGTCTTGTTGTCAGTGTCAGTAGTAGCGAAAATGGTTAGTGTGCCACTACCCTTAACACCGCTTGGGATTCTTGCAGTTCCCACCCAGCCACTGTCGCCAATCTTGTCAATCACAGCAGTTATGTTCAATGGAACAACAGAGCCAGTGCCATACACCAGATTGCCACTGATTGTACCAATTGACTGGCTTGTTACTCCACGAACCTTCAATGTAGTATTTACCAATCCTGGAAAATCAATCAACAGGTTGGGTGTTGCCGCAATCTCTGAGACATCGCTTGCGATTCTGGTTATATCTGTAGCTGATGTTTTTATGGTTGCAGTTGTACTTGTACCTGTCCTGATGTTTTTGAATATAAAAATTCCAGACTCATCTGCTCTAACCGTACGGATGATCTTGCCATCGACTATTAGATTGACAAAGCTGCCCCGGGTTGCTGTTCCGGTAATAATATTTGTGGTTACAGAGGCAATGGTCGAGGTTGCTATAGAGATTATTTGCGGGGCAATTATCCCCCCTGACTCATCATTAATAGCAGCCTTAATCCTTGCTACAGGAGAATCCTCTGCTTTTGGCTCTCGATTATGAATATCCTTGAGATTTGCAATCGTAACAGTACCAATACCCACGGCATTAATCGGCACCATGGTTGTCCCTTGCCACTTTTTTCGATCTATTGTTGTCCACGACCCAAAAGTCGTAGATGTTCCTGTCAATGTCCCGTTTTCCATTTTCAATGATGGAGCACCTGCCACAGATATAGATGTACTTGCTATAAAGAGCATACGAGAATTGGCAAAAGATAAAGATGCTGTAGGCGTACCCTGCAACTTTTCGCTTGCCTCAATGGTTACAGATACCTCCTGTCCTGGCTTGACATAAAGCTGTGAGACAAGGAGTTTATAGGAAAGTTTGGGCAAAGTGACACTGAATGTATTTTTTCGGGTAGCAATATTTCCACAATTATCTGCTACACGAATCTCAAAGCTATGTTCACCCTCTGCAAGAGGAGCTGTTGGCTTATAATGAATCTCCTGAGCTGTAACTGTTCCATAAACCTGCACACCATCTATCCAGAGTAGGTTAGCTATTGGATCAATACCACTACCGCTGATATTATCCTCATATTTAGCTGTAATTTCAGGAAAGGCTGTGGATAGAACAGTATTTGGGGTTGGATTCAGCTCAATAATCGTTGGCTGAACTACCTCTATGAGCTGCGACTGAGCGATATCAATCAGACCTGTATTCATCCCTATCCATGGGTTACCATCATTTTCAAGATACACTGCCTGAACATCGTCAAGTGGTCTAATAGCATCTCCAGCCATAGTATGAGTAAATGACATCCATGTGTCGTTTGACTTATTGAGCTTTGAGATTCCACCTGAATGCCCCACGAATACATGATTAGTATCTGCCGCAAGGCTTAAAATCGAATTACTGCAGAGTCCATTAGATACAGTATAGGTTTTGGTGCCGTTATTAGTGGTATTATACTGAATAATACCCTTATCTGGTGTTCCGATCCAGAGGTCATTTTTATCCATAAAAAGGCAGTTAATATTTCCGCTGCATATTCCAGTCTGATCCTGCCAAACATCAGACACAGGGTCATAACTCATCAAGCCCTTATCCGTGCCTACCCAAAGATTTGGATACAACCATGTCAACTTCGTAATCTTTTCACTATTCAACTGATTGTAGGTTGTCTGAAGCGTATAAAAAATCCATTGCTTTAATAATGTATCGTATTTAGCCAAACCCTTATCCGTAGCTACCCAGACAATGTTATTAACAATCACGATGTCATTAATATTTGGATCAGGACACTTATTATCCTCAGGAAAGGCAATCCATTTATGAGTAGACTCCTGATACCTGAACAGCCCATCTCCCTGACTGCCAAACCAGATAATATCATCATCCATAAATAGACAACGAATAGAATTACCCATTCCACTACCTTTATTAAGAAACCCCACCCAGCCCTGAGTCAATCTATCATATTGTCCAATCCCATAATTTGTGCCAAACCAAACCCTCCTGTCGTCTCCGGCAATGCAGGCAATATTATTGCTTATCCCTTGAACCAACATGGGTGCCCGAGCTGCACCAGCCTCTCCATATTCTCCACGAATATCATGCCATTGGATCTCTTCATATTCAACCTCTTGGTCTGTTTCTATTTCTTTGGCTTCTTCCTCTTGCAGTATCACCTCAAAACTTGTGGTACCATAGCCTTTATTCCCATCTTCATCAAGGGCATTAAGCACCTCAATCATAGCATTGCCTTCATATCCGGGTTTAGCGGTGTAAGTGCCTTGCCATGTAAATTGGTCAATTGTTTCCATGTTTTGGGTAATATCCGTGCCCCTTTTCTCATAATGTTGGGTAATAATTACTGTAGGTGAGTTTACAAGGGGTTTATCTGAGACAATAGTTATTGTAGTTATTTCTTTGGCAGGAACAGGGTCAAGTGAAGATGTTATTATCAGTTGAGGACATTCAGACACATCTTCTGTCTCCTCAGTAATAATAAATCCCTTTGGAATACAACCTGCAAGGCATATTAATAATACCAGCAACCATTCTTTTCGCATCATCACTACCTCCAATTCAAGTACTTTCTCTGTGCAAATTCAGCAATTCTCATTTTGAAAGGGAAAAAGGGGAATAAGAAATTGCAACTATTCAAGCATACAGAATTCAGGAGTCAGAATTCAGAATACAGCAGTAGTGGCAGAGCCGATCCGCTGAATTGTTTCGACCTGTGCGGTTGTGGTATTAAGCTACAGGAATACAGCGATAAAATGCAAATTAGCTATCGATTTTCTTAAATGTCCTGTAGGGACAACATATCGGTAGAAATAAATATTATCCAAATATAAATGCCGTAGGCATG
>JBDRAP010000028.1:0-7053 GCA_043823615.1 bacterium | reverse complement strand
ATCGGTTTGAAATTATACAGTTCCTACGGAACTGATTGATTTGTTTATAATTGTTCTACCGATATTATGTTCCTAACGGAACAATTGTCGGTGTTTTATAAGCTTGATGTAATTATCCACAACCGCACAGGTCGGATTATTTCGATTACACAGATCAAAATTTTGCCAGTAGTGAAATTTGGTGAGCATTACCTAAATCCCAACGAGGAACATAGGCATAATCCAATTGATAATTATTTATCCTTAAACCAGCACCTAATGTTGTGTCAGAATTAGACTTATTATTTGCTTTATAAAATTTGCAACCTGCCCGTAACGCAAATGTTCCAACAATCCAATATTCCATACCTACATTAACCTTTATCTCTTCTTCTATGGGTTTGACAATATCCAGAGCTACTAATAAATCATCTCTTCTGTAGGCTACACCCAACTTAATATTAAGGGGCAAGGCATCACCTTCTTCCTCATATTTTAGCTTACTCCCTATATTTTGGATAACTCCACCGATAGTCAGGTTACCTACAGGAAGGCGATATATTCCACCTACATCACAAACAAAGGCAGTTGCCTTAGAAGTCTGTGCCAATTCACTATGAACCATCTTTAAGTTACCACCTATGGAAGGTATCTCAAATACCCATCCCCCATCCTCTTTTGTCCAATAGGTTGCTGATGTATCCCCAGAAAGTTCAACCTTCACCTGAGACACCTCTTTTCCCTCAGAATCTTTAACCTTACCCTTAACAGAATACGGAGAATAAAAGATTTTTTGTAGAGCTTCCCGAATACACCCATTTTGCATAAAGCGATTCCAGACCAATCCACTCCGATAGTTTTCTATTCCAATCAGCATAGGTCCTTGGTCGATACCAAAATAGACATGATTATACCAGGGACCATTATAATAGTTAGTTACAGTGGCATTATAGGAATTATATGTATCCCCAAAGCCAAATAAATATCTCCAAATGTCGGTGTTCTTAAAATAATGCTTAAGTGCCTGAATAGATTCATTAGGACTAAAGGCGATACTACTTCCTGCACCATACGGAGTTAATGTACCATCATCTTTTGGTCCCTCATGTTCACCGCAGGGTGGCGCACCATAGCAGTAGTAGTTGCTGTCAGGTCCTTCACAGGCAGTTAATCCCCAGCCTTCGTAACCCTTATCCTGGCAGTATTGCCAATTAGCCTTACTTGCATTCACAGAATTCTCCCACCAGTTGATTGGGGTAATAGGGTGATTGTCATAACCAAGCCCATTAAATTTTATCGTAACTATTCAGGTATAATGACGGAATACAGAATTCAGAATAGATGCAGGTTACTTCATTCTGACTCCTGCATTCTGATCTGTCGTAGGGGCAAACCCCCTGTGGTTGCCCTTTGTGGTAGGTGCAGACCTATGTATCTCTACCCAATAACTCCTGTGGTTGTCCCGTATCAGGGCAGGCACGAGGGCCTGCCCCTACAACAGAAACAAACATTCGGACTCCCGTATTCTTGCTACCTGAATAGTTACATTTTATCCAGCAATGAGCAAAGAAATAGGTAAAAAGAGAGCCTGGGTGAGACTGGATAAGTGAATAATTACTGTATGTTCCCCGTTCCCTATCCCATGCATAAAAGGTATTAGTGCCTACAGGAATGAGTGGGTGAGGCAATAGCCAAAAGGCAGAGGAGTATTGTCTCATCCGTATAATAATCCCATGTAAAGGGTTCAGCAGGTCTATCAAAGAAACGATTGCTAAATTTCCCTTCTTCATCTCCATAAGGACTGGTTGTATATTCATTCCCCGGCTTCCATGCAGAAAAAAACTGGGCAGAAGAAGTACCATGCCATGGCCAACCCTTATTATCTGCCCTTTCTTTGGTGTACCTGTAGTGGAAGTAATACAAACAATTGTATTTGGTACAAAGGAATTACTGAAGAAGTTGCTTAAACGATCAACGGCGAGTAATACTATTAACACTTCATTTGTGGAACGAAACAATGGTACTGATCGTGGAAAGAATTCGCGAAAGCGACGGAAGACATATTGTTTTTCGAAGGACTGGGAGTTACATAATGCAGTTTCTTATTTTATTTAAGTTTAGCTACAATTTTTGTTGGGCAGTCAGGACACTACCGAATAAATGACAATAATGATTGCTGGATGGCACGGACTCCTACAATAGCTGCTGGATTGGCTGATCATGTTTGGAGTCTAAAAGAATGGCTTACTTATCCAGTTCGAGGAAGTTAGCTATTTAAGGACACTACCAAAAAATTCGACCTGTGCAATTAGAATTTGCGGGTGGTGTCCTGTTATAGCTTAGTTATAGTGAGATTACTTGAAAAAAGTGTAAAAAGGGGTATATGGAGATAGGGAGATTTGATTAGTTTATTCATTTTTAATAAGTTTTATCCTCATCCCCATATCTCCAATATCCCTTTATCTCCTTTTATTACACAAGATTAGCTATTTAAGGACACTACCAATTTTTGCAACTATTCAAGTGTAAAGAAGGGGAGGATGTGGAAGTGGAGAAGATTAACTATGAGTCAGAATATTCTTAATTCTGTATTCTCCCCTTTCTCCATCTTTCCTTATCTTACACCTTTTTCCCTTTACTTGGGTAAATAGCTACTAATCTTGTAATTTCAACACTGCCTGAGCCGCAGCAAGCCGGGCAATCGGCACACGATATGGGGAGCAGCTGACATAATTCAAGCCAATCATATGGCAGAACTCTATGGAACTCGGGTTACCGCCATGCTCGCCGCATATTCCTACCTTGAGATCAGGCTTTATTGATCGTCCCTTTTCTGTACCCATCTTTATCAATTCTCCAACACCCTCTCTATCCAGAATCTCAAATGGGTTCTTTTCAAGGATCCCCGTTTCTACATATTTATCAAGAAATTTACCCTCTGCATCATCCCGGGAGTAACCAAAGGTAGTCTGGGTCAGATCGTTTGTCCCAAAGGAGAAGAATTGTGCCTCTTGGGCTATCTTATCTGCGATAATGGCTGCCCTTGGTAGCTCAATCATTGTCCCTACAGAATAATCAACCCTGATCCCCTTTTCCTCAAACACCTCTTCTGCTGTCTTTTGAATCAATTCTTTTTGTACCCTGAACTCTGCCACTGTGCTAACCAATGGAACCATTATCTCTGGAAATATCTTGAACCCCTCTTTTGTCAGGTCACATGCAGCCTGTATAATTGCCCTTGCCTGCATCTGGGTAATCTCAGGAAAGGATATTCCCAGACGACACCCCCTTAAACCAAGCATGGGATTTAATTCCCGCAGATTTTCAACCTTATGAAGCAGTTTTTTCTTTTCTGCAAGCCCTTCTTTATCCTCACCTGTCATCTCCAGTTTGGTTGTTTCCACCAAAAGGTCTTCATGTTTTGGCAAAAACTCATGAAGCGGCGGATCAAGCAGTCTGATGGTAACAGGCAAGTCTTTCATGGCTTTCAGCATCTCATAGAAATCACCCCTTTGCATGGGCAAGAGTTTATCCAAAGCCTTTCTTCTTTCTTCCTCATTTTCAGCCAAAATCATCTCCTGCATTATAGGCAATCTATCCTCAGCAAAAAACATATGCTCTGTACGGCATATACCTATTCCCTCAGCACCAAATTCCCTTGCCTTTATAGAGGCTGCCGGATCATCTGCATTTGCTCTGATGCGGAGCTTGCGAATCTCATCTGCCCAGCCGAGCAGCTTTATACCCTCCGGGGTCATTTCCGGCTCAATGGTTGGTGCCTTACCAAGGATAACCCTACCACTTGAGCCATCAATGGTGATAATATCTCCCTCAGAAATAACATGATCACCAACCGTGAATCGTTTATTTTCCTCATCTACCTTTATTGCCTCACACCCGGCCACACAGGACTTGCCCATACCGCGAGCCACAACCGCAGCATGTGAGGTCATACCGCCACGAGCGGTTAATATTCCCACAGCAACAGCCATGCCATGAATATCATCAGGAGATGTCTCCTTTCTGACCAAAATAACCTTTTTCCCTTGTTCTGCCCAACTGCAGGCATCATCAGCAGAGAATACAGCCGAGCCTGAGACTGCCCCTGGCGAGGCATTCAGCCCGGTAGTCATCACCTCTATCTTTGCCTTTGGGTCAATATGCGGATGAAGGAGTTGATCAAGCTGATCAGGGTCTACCCTTAATAGTGCTTGTTTTTTGGTAATAAGCCCCTCTTCAACCATATCCACAGCTATCTTTATGGCAGCAGCGGCTGTTCGTTTTCCGGTTCTGGTCTGAAGCATGTAAAGCCTTTGATTTTCAATGGTAAACTCTATGTCCTGCATCTCTTTATAGTGATTCTCAAGGGTCTTATAAATGTCTGTTAATTGGCCATATGCCTCTGGCATCTCATCATTAAGATAGCAAATAGGTCTTGGTGTTCTAATGCCGGCAACTACATCCTCACCCTGAGCATTTGTCAAATATTCGCCATAAAAAATATTTTCACCGGTAGAGGGGTTACGGGTAAAGGCAACACCAGTGGCACAATCATCACCCATATTCCCGAAGACCATGCTTTGGACATTAACAGCTGTACCCAAGCTATCAGGAATATCATATAGCCTGCGATAGGTTACGGCTCGTGGACTGTCCCATGATTCAAAAACAGCATCAATAGCCATCTTTAATTGCTGCCTCGGATCTTGAGGAAAGTCAATCCGCTCCACCTCACGAAGCATCCTGAGATATCTGGCAACCACATTTCTCAACGCCTCTGTTGAAAGCTCATTATCTATGGTTACGCCCTCATCATGCTTTACCTCATCCAATATAAACTCAAAATCGCTGTGTTTTATGCCAAGAACCACATTGGAAAACATCTGAATAAACCTTCGATAGGCATCATAGGCAAATTTTTCGTTATTTGTTTTAATAGCTAATCCCTTTACTGTTTCATTGTTTAAGCCAAGATTAAGAACCGTATCCATCATCCCGGGCATAGAGATCTTTGCCCCAGAACGAACCGAAACCAAGAGTGGGTCATGGTGGTCACCAAGTTTTTTTCCCATAAGCTCTTCTAATTTTTTAAGATTTTCATCCATCTGCTCTTGTAGTCCATCCGGATACTGCTTATTATTTTTATAATAATATATACATGCCTCAGTAGTGATGCTAAACCCTGGTGGAACATTGATGCCAATATTGGTCATTTCAGCCAACCCCGCACCCTTTCCACCTAATAAATCCTTCATTATTCCCGTACCCTCTGCCTTGCCATTGCCAAAAAAATACACAAACTTGTTCATATCTCAAAGCCTCCTTAATCTTAAAATAAATAAAGAAGATGTTCGTCTTCTCCTTAAAAATGCCAATAGGTTTATTTTCGACCTGTGCAATTAGAAACAGGGAATATATCCGCAGATTTCACAAGAATTAAAGAACAATCATAATGGGTCAGCTATCAGTAGAGAAAATGTGTAAGGAGAAGGAGAAAGGGAGAAGGGGGAGAGAACTATAGAAAAATCTCTAACATATTGTAAAGACATATTGTTCCCCATTTCTCCACTTTCTCCTTTTTTACACATCTGAATAGTTACAATTATTAACCCATTTATCTTTTCTTTGGTGGCGGCGGCGGTGGCGGCGGTTTTACATTAGTTAGTGATGGTGGATTATTTCGCCCTTCATTAATTCCACTTTGCCTCATCATTGGGTTTGGTGGTAGTGGATTAGATTCTTTCTTTCCCATTTTTTTCCTCCCATGTTTTTTCCATGAATTCGATCATTTTAACATTTTTAACATCGACCATTATTGAGCTGACCCCAGTTATTGGAATCTGTTTTTTTTCTTCATCTTTTGCGTCATCATCAAGCATGAGGCTTGCACAAGAACAAAATGTCCTTACTACTCTACCGCTACCACCCTTCTTGCCCCAAGGTATCTTTGATGGTAATAGGATGAATCCAGCGAATCAATCCTTACCCCACCACTACGATAGGATGATGAATGAATGAATCTATCCCCTCCGATATAGATGCCTACATGAGATGGGTAAGAGGCATAGGTAGCAAAAAATACAAGATCCCCTTCCCGCAACTCTGTTACAGGGAAGCCTTTACTCCATTGCTCCCTTGCTGTCCTTGGAAGCGTTATCCCAAAAGAGCCAAAGGTTCTTTTTACAAAGCCTGAACAATCTGTAGCCTCATCCCCAATTTCGCCCCCGGATTTATAGGGAAGATACAGATACCTTTTGGCTGTATCAACTATTTGGGTCGCAATAGCATTTGGATTTTCTGAAAACGGGATGTCTGTAATTGCGGTAAAATCTATAGCATCCTGACATTTTTCTTCAACTGTCGGGGGTGTTGCCTCTATCGAAGGTATTGCCTCTGCCAGAGAGTTTCCCCCCTCATTCCCTTGAGGTTCTGCCTCCTGACAGGGCATAGATACCGGAAGGACTAATACCTGAGCTACTTCTATCGTATTATCCAATAAATGGTTGAGATTTTTCAGCTCTTTTACTGTACAATCATTCCGTCTGGCAATAGAAAAGAGTGTATCACCTTTTTTCACCACATAGTTATTTTCCAAAGTCTTTGCTGTTGTCTGAGGTATTACTCCATAGTTTTCTTTAGAATGTGAAGCTTGGGATTCAGTTGTTTCATGAACAACACCTGCCTTCCGCCTTTTGCCTCTTGTCTCCTCTTTTATGGCTTCTGATTTCTGACTTCTGCCCCCTGACTCCTCTGCATCCTGCAAGGGCGTAACAGTTTCCAAGGATGCTTGCCTTGAGACACAAAGCCGTTGCCCATTACAGATAAGATTTCCGCTTAATCCGTTAATTTGTCGCAAGTTTTCTACAGATAGTCCATATTTTTTGGCTATACGCCAGAGGGTTTCATTCTCATTTACCGTATGGTAAGATACACCCCATGATATTGTTGGGAAAAAGATAAGCATTCCTGCAAGAATATTGATAGTTAATCTTTTGGACATATTCCTGCCCTCCATGAAGATATTCTATTATACACTATAAATATCGGCTATGTCAAGAAAAATCTGAAGAGAAC
>JBDRAP010000027.1:0-9200 GCA_043823615.1 bacterium | reverse complement strand
CACACAACCTTTGAAATAATTATGAGCAATCTTTTCCTTTTGGTCATAGGATTAGAGATGGCGATAATGATGATTCGGCGAAGGGTGGAACTCTTACCCGAGATATTAGCCTTTGTCATTGCCAGAAAACTTCTTCTTTTGACCACAGGGATTTACGACATTATCCTGGGTGTAGTTGCTCTCGCCGGATTATTTGCTGTTCGCAAATATTTGGTTAAATGTGAGGGATGTCTTAGCTTTGAGCGATTAGTTGCCGGTGGTGAGATTAACTATAAGGAAGAGAAGAAATAAAAAAATGCCCTTAATTAGGTTTCGTCAGGAGGTTTGAAAATGAATCACAAATTTATCCAGAAGAGAATTGATTATACAGGAAAACAGCTTCGATCTCATTGGATCTATGAAAACTTTGAGCTGCCCGGTGATGCGATTGTTGTGTTTCGCGGGGCAGCGGATGTGAATAAGTATTTGGTAGATATGGTTGATTCTCAGAAAAAGGCGTATATCTACAGCGAGGATATGCTGCATTTTATTGTTGAGCATTTTTCACTTGATCTGGAAAGAACTATTGCGTATCAAAGATTATTGGTAGCTATCATGGGTGAGGCTCTTAATGCCTATCCCGGGGTTGGAGGTCTTTCTGCGGATGAGGGTTCATCTGGCAAGGGATGTCAGATTAAAAGGTATGGGGATGACCTTTATGATGGACAGGCTAAGCTTACGGTTTCTATTGCTACCCTGACCACTGTCTCAACCATGATCCATGCCGGAATAAACATCTCATCCAAGGGTACACCTGTTCCAACCAAGGGTCTGCTGGATTATGGAATGTCAGAAGCAGATATTGCATCCTTTGCCGAAGCAGTATGTTCCAGATACACAGAAGAGATAAAAAGTATCCGTATGGCACGATGCAAGGTAAGAGGGGTAAGATAATTGGCAGTGATTCTCATTTTGAGGCAAAAAACACAAAGAACACAAAGGGTGTTATAAGCTAAGAAAAAAAGAGGAAATGGGGGGAATTCCCTCATTTTACTTGCGTTCTTTGTGGTTTTTCTTGTCTCTCCAATCCGAGGTAGACCTTTGGGCACCATATCTCTTTATTATTGTCCGACCAGTCCGACTTGTCAGACTATTCCGAACAATAATCCCCTTATGGGTGTCCAGTTTTTCAAGGTTAACGACACAACGGTTACATTTGAAATTCATCCTGATAATCTGCGAAAATCTGAGTCCCATTAATTTATTGATTGCACAAGTTGTAAGATTTTGAAGAAAAATTGGGAGCAGGAACTACAAGCTCAAGCAATTATTGGCGGTAGTAGATGGAAAAACACACAGTATTTATTAGTAGTGTCCAAAAGGAATTTAAGGAAGCGCGCCGTGCGATGAGCAACTATATCTACGGCGATGCATTGTTGAGTCGATTCTTTGATGTGTTCCTGTTTGAGAATATTCCAGCCACTGACCGTCGTGTTAATGAAGTATATTTAGAAAAGGTAAAACAGTGTAGTATCTACATCGGATTATTAGGAGAGCAATATGGTGTTGAGGATAGCGAAGGTATTTCTCCTACCCATAGGGAATTTGAGTTGGCAACGCAACTTGGTAAACCACGATTTATTTTCGTGAAAGGAGGAGACGACAGTGTTCGACACCCCAAGATGCTGGCATTGCTACATTCTGTGGAAAACCAACTGATACGGCGGCGATTTAACAATACACCTGAACTACATGCCGCAGTTTATGCAAGTTTGGTACAATACCTTGTTGGATCTGGTCTACTTCTCATGGGACCTTTTGATGCTTCGGCATGTCGCAATGCTGATATTGATGACATTTCCCCGGACAAGGTCAGGTGGTTTCTTTCCCGTGCACGGAACGCCCGCGATTATGCGATTTCTGAAATGACAAATGTTCCCGATGTGTTGACGCATTTGAACTTGCTGGATACAGGGAAGCCCAGCCATGCGGCAATCCTCTTATTTGGGACTAAACCTCAAAAGTTTCTTATCACTTCAGAGGTAAAGTGCATGCATTTTCACGGGACACAGAAACTTAAGCCTATTCCTTCCTACCAGATTTATAAAGGGACGGTTTTTGATTTAGTTGATCAGTCAGTTGACTTTGTGATGTCAAAACTTAACCGCTCTGTAGGAACCCGTAAGTATGGGCCGCAAGCACCTGTTGAATATGACATTCCACAGGAAGTAGTTGCAGAGGGGATTGTTAATGCGGTGGCACATCGCGAGTACATAAACAACGCCAGCGTTGAAATTATGCTGTTTTCGGATCGTCTTGAAGTATGGAATCCGGGAACATTGCCGCCGTCGTTAACTATCGAGAGTCTGCGTAGGCCACATTCGTCCCAACCCGGAAATCCCCTGATTGCCGAATCTCTGTTCTTGACTAAATACATCGAAAAAGCTGGTACCGGGACAATTGATATGTACGAACAGTGCCACAGAGCAGGCATGAGGTTACCGGAGTTTCGCATAGAAAATGGCTTTTTTATTTTAACGATATGGCGAAAACAACCATTAGAGCAGCCAGAGTGCCAGCCAGAGACTCAGCCAAAGTCACAGCCAGAGTGGCAGCCAGAGACTCAGCCAAAGTCCCAGATAGAGTCACAGCCAGAGTCACAGCCAGAGACTCAGCCAGAGACTCAGCCAGAGACTCAGCCAGAGTGGCAGCCAGAGTCACAGCCAGAGTGCCAGCCAGAGTCACAGCCAGAGTGGCAGCCAGAGACACAGCCAGAGTCACAGCCAGAGTGCCAGCCAGAGACTCAGCCAAAGTCCCAGCCAGAGTCACAGCCAGAGTGGCAGCCAGAGTGCCAGCCAGAGACGCAGCCAAAGTCCCAGATAGAGTCACAGCCAGAGTCACAGCCAGAGACTCAGCCAGAGTGGCAGTCAGAGACTCTTAGAGATCGTGTGCAATATTTGTTGAAAGATGGACCATTAGGAAAATCAGAAATATCTTTGCGTCTTGGTCAAAAGAAAGTTTCAGGACAACTCAATAATGTCATCCGCCAGCTTTTGACAGAAAAGCAGATTGAGATTACAATTCCTGACAAGCCCAACAGCCGATTGCAAAAATACAGTTTAGTTCAGGTTCAGCAGAGGTCAGGACAATGATCATTTTGACTATAGTGAACGACATAAATAAGTAGACATCTTCAAGACAAAAGAGCCTTGCGAAATCATGCAACCTGAAAAATTGCAACCTGTGCAATCAGGATTTGCGATTGAGCACCCCGTGTTTTTCGCGAAAATCAGATAGCTTCAGAGAAGCGGCATATTTTTAACATATGCCGCCACTACAAGGCTCAAGATGTAGGGTTGGCTGGTATCTGGCTATAGACATATCGCTCTTACATAAGTTAAAAGCGAACCCCGCAGGTCAAAATTCATCCTGATAATCTGCGAAAATCTGCGTCCCATTAATATTGATTGCACAGGTTGGGCTGTTTTGGGCAGGACAACACTTGGTCAGCCTGTCCACCAAATTCAGAAAAATCAACGCAAAAAGTAATCAGGAGCATTACATGTCCAGAAAGAAAAAGCAGCAAGTAACAAAACAAAAGGTATTGGTGTCTCAAGCCTCAAGTGCCAGAGGTGCTACCTCACTCAAGCCTCAAGCCTCACGAACATCATGGGGCTTAAGACTGATTGGGATTGGGGAGGCTAATAATGGGGAAGGCAGATTAGGGGTATTTGAGTATATTTGCGGCATTTTTGTTTTTCTTGCGGCATTATTCACCTATCTTTATACCCTTACCCCTGATATCGGCTTTCATGACTGTGGCGATATGGTGCCAGCGGTTGTAAACCTTGGGGTATGCCATCCACCGGGTTATCCATTTTTTTGCCTGCTTGGCAAGTTATTCATCAGCCTTGTTCCGATAGGTAATATTGCCTATCGAATGAATTTCCTTTCCAGCCTCTTTGCCTCAGCCACGGTAATGATGGTTTATTTTATAGTGGTAAGGGTGGGACAATCCATCATCCAGAGCAGCCGTATCAACTGCATTGTTTCTGGCATAGTCTCTGCAGGTATGCTTATTTTTGCCACTACATTCTGGGAACAGGCAGTTATTGCAGAAAAGTACAGCCTGAATGTCTTGTTTGCCAGCATTTTGCTCTTCATTCTTATCAAGTGGCAGAGCGATACAAGGACAAATTCCCCATTACCCTATGTATTTGCCGTAACACTTGGACTGGCATTTACCCATCACCTTCAGACCATATACATTGTACCGGCAAGCATCTACTTTATTATGGTGATCCTATGGAATAAAAACTCAGGTTCAGGGCGAATACAAGGCTCGCCCCTACGCCTGATAGCTACCATGCTGCCCTGTTTTATTGTTCCATTACTCCTGTACCTATATCTGCCCTTGCGAGCCATGTCTCATCCGCCACTAAACTGGGGTGATCCACAGACATTGCCGCGATTTATGGATTATATTACTATTCAGGCATACAAGCATTTTATTATCAGCTCACCTGCAGTCTGGCTGCAAAATGCGTGGACACACATGACAACATTTTTTCCAAACCAGTTTACTTGGTGGACAGTGTGGCTGTCTGTTGTTGGGCTTGTTTTTTTAGTAAAATATCGCAGAGCCATCTCACTGTTGCTCTGTCTGGTTGTGCTGACCAATATTGCTGCTGCTGTACGATACGGCATCTCAAACATTCAGGACTATTATCTTACCTCGTTTATGGTCTTTGCCATCTTTATTGGCTGTGGTATTCTTGGGATAATGAAATTCGGCATTAGCAGAGGCATTCCCCCTGTCATTGCCATTATTTTTCTTTGTCTGCCTATAGTTCCTTTTTATGCCCATTATAACCAATGTCAATACAGGGCATATTATTTTCCTACAGACATTGCCAGAAATCTGCTTACGGCCCTTGAGCCGGATTCAGTTATTCTCATCAAAGGGGATGTGAATGGATTCCCTGTCTGGTATCAGAGATATGTGGAAAACAAACGAGAGGATGTTGCCTTGGTTGACACGCCATTTTTGTTTCAGGATTGGTATATCGAGCATGTCAGGCATAATTTTCCTCAGCTTAATGTGGATATTTCCCCTCCAGCGTCCCCAGGTGAGGAGCTTGGGTATGTGAGATTTAGGGATATATTAAAAAAGAATGTGGGACAACGGGGCGTATATCACTATTCAGATGAGCCTGTTCCTCAAGGATATATGGGTGTCCCTTACAGCTTTTTTGTAAAGATAGTAAATGAAGGGTCAGATGTACTATCTGAACTAAAGAAGGGAGATGTTCCATTGATCCTGCGAAGGGATTGCCACCTTGATGCCAAAGCCACAGACATGCTTCGTAATTATGCTGGTGGATACAATAATCGGGGGAATAATTACCTTGGGGCCGGCGAATATGACTTAGCCATCCATGAGCTTAATCGGGCATTAAAAATAGATGCTAATATCCCTGTGATTTACTATAATCTTGGCAGGTGTTATGGACAGAAGGGGCAAACAAGGGAAGCGATTGACAGCTTTAAGCATGCTCTGACACTGAACCCGAACCAGCCCGGCATTCATAAGGCTATCGGGGGATTATATGAAAAGGGCAACCACGGGGGGTTGCCCCTACAGCAGGCACTTAAGGAATACAAGCAAGAGGCTAATATTTATCCTGATGATGTTGAGGCATACCTTGCCATTGCCCGCATCAGCCATGAGCTAAAGATGCCGGGTGAAACCATCTCTGCCTGCGAACATCTGGTGAGGCTCGCACCAAACAATGTAGAGTTCAGGAAAAATCTGGCACTGCTTTATTATCAAAATGGACGAATGCAAGAGGCACAAGCTGCATTTCAGCAGGTATTACAGCTATCACCAAATGATATGGGCGCAAGGCAGATGTTGGGAAGGATGTAGTTGTTGTCAGACTGTACGAAAACTCGCTGTTCACATGGGTAAGATAGAAGGCAGGCACAGAGAACTGAAAGAAGGGCAACCACAGGGGGTTGCCCCTACGGTAAATGTCGTGAGCCAATAGGGGCGAACACCATATCCACCAAAGTGTTGCTGGTTTTTTATGCACAATTACAAAAAATGTTGCTTTTTTGGAAAATTTGGTGTATACTGTACAATACAAAATCAAGCAGGGTATAAAACGCATAGAGGAATAAATTATGTCAAAATCAAGGGTAGCAATCTTACGAACATCACCAGCAACGGTTCTTCAGGATTATCATAGACTGATGAACCTTGCCTCATATCAGGATATTCTTCCAAAGGATGTTGATACAGCACTCAAAATAAACATATCCTGGCACTTTTTTTATCCCGGCTCATCAACCACCCCTTGGCAGCTTGAGGGGGTGATTCGGGCGATGAAGAGGGATGGGTATAGCCCTGACCTGATTCATGCCTGTCATAATCGGACAGTAGTGATTGATGCTCATCTGGGCGAACGAGAGAATAAGCAGATTAATGTGATAGATGCTCACGGACTCAGGAATGTGCACCTTTACGAGGGTGATGAGTGGATTCATGTTCGTGATGCTGTGGGCGATTTGGCTGATAAATTTCTGTGTCTGAATGAGGTTTATCCAAAGGGATTTATGATCCCAAAACGCTTTATCGGAGAAAACATTATTCATCTGCCAACCATAAAAACGCATGTTTTTACAACAACAACCGGAGCCATGAAGAATGCCTTTGGTGGGCTATTGAATGAAAAACGGCACTGGACACATCCGGTTATTCATGAAACGCTGGTTGATCTGCTTATGATTCAGAAAAAGATCCATCGCGGGATTTTTGCGGTGATGGATGGAACATTTGCAGGGGACGGACCTGGTCCGCGATGTATGATTCCTCATGTAAAGAATGTCATTCTCGCATCAAGTGATCAGGTAGCAATTGATGCGGTGGCTGCTATGCTTATGGGATTTGATCCCTTGCGTGATATCAAATTTATCCGTTTGGCACATGAATTGGGTCTTGGATGTGGAGACATCCGGGACATAGAAATCGTCGGTGATACAGACGCTGCAAAAGAAAACTGGCATTTTGTCGGGCCGTTTAAGAAGATGACCTTTGCCAGCAGAATGCAGCATTTTATTTATTGGGGTAAATTGAAAAAGCCTGTTGAGTGGACGCTAAAGACAATCCTTGCTCCATGGGCATATATTGCCAGTGTCTTGTATCATGATGTGTACTGGTATCCTGCCCATCAGGAGCGGGTGTTTGAAATCCTTAATAGCCAGTGGGGCAGATTATTTTATAACTGGGAGAATGTTGCCCTTTCTCCTGATAATCTTGATATTCCTGGCTGGAGTGATGTTGGAACAGCTCCTGCAAAGCTAAATAAAGAGACCATGAAGCTAATTGGACGATCATTTAAGGTTCTTGGTACCTGTATCAAGGAAGCACCTGAATTTGGGAGTCATAAAAGGCTTAAAAGGGAAGTAAGCGTTCAGCCGTCAGCTATCAGCAGTCAGCAAAGACCATAAAATCAAGGGGGGAAGAAATCTCCCCTAACATTATGCCTTCCTGCTTTTGGTGGCGTAATACCTTGTAAAAGCTGAAGGCTGACCGCTGATAGCTGAACGCTTACAAAGGGAAGAGAGATAGGCTATGGAAGAAATAATGGATGATGAGGTTGTTGCTCTCTCAATTGTTGTGCCGTTTTTTAATGATGAGGGCACTGTAATTGAATTGTATTTTCGCCTGAATAATGTGCTTCTTAAGATAAACAAGGCATGGGAGATAATATTTATAGATAATGGGAGCAGTGATCGCACCCTTCTGCTTCTTAAGGAATTAAGAGAAAAAGAGAAAAGAATTAAGATTGTCAGGCTCATAAAAAACTTTGGAGAAAATGCAGCCATAATGGCAGGTTTTTCTCAGGCAAAGGGCAAGGTGGTTGTTACCATTGCCGGAAATATAACTGAACGGCCTGAGGATATTCCGAGGTTATTAGAGATGCTTGACAAGGGATATGATGTTGTCAGCGGATACCGTGTGGTGGACAAGCAGCCAATTATTAATAGATTAGCCAACTGGCTGATTTTTAAGATGACAGGGATGCGGATTGAGGGTTATGAATGTTGCTTGCGGGCATATCGCCACAGTATTATCAACCTGCTCAAACAATGCCGTGAACGCACTCAATCTATCCCACACCTTGTTTGTTGGCTTGGGGCAAAGACAACAGAGCTTGAGATTGCTGTTGAGGACAATCGCTCAGAGGAGGCAACACCCTTAGCAGGATTGTCTCTGCAAAAAAGGGAAAAGCCGTATGCAGTCATGAAAAGGGTTCTTTCCTTAGCATCAAATTTTGGTATTACCCCGATAAGGATGGTCTGCTGGATAAGTGTCTGGATGGGGGGATTGGGGATATTAGCATCTATATTTTTCATTGCCTCGGGATTGTTTGTTGATTATTGTGGCTTGAATATTGGGCTTGGGATTGTCCTCATTGTCTTGTCCATGCAGCTTTTTGGCGGGGCATTAATAGGCGAATATATAGCCAAAATATATACTCAAATTCAGGGAAGACCCTATTATATTATTGAAGAGGTGATAGAATGAAGACAACTATACCAGCCATTGAGGGTGGAATACCGACAAGAGATACATTTCTTAGCTTTCATCAGGCACTGCTTGGTGAGGAGGAAGAATCTTCTGTTATCCAGACACTAAGATCAGGCTGGTTGACTACTGGCCCAAAGACAAAGCAGTTTGAGTCTGAGTTTGCCGGATATGCCAAAAGTAAGCATGCTGTTGCTGTTAATTCCTGTACTGCTGCCCTTCACTTGGCATTGGTTGCTGCTGGAATAGGAAAAGGGGATGAGGTAATTACCACACCCATGACCTTTTGTGCTACAGCCAATGTTATTGTTCATGTTCAGGCTACCCCGGTCTTTGTTGATGTGGATCCAGTTACATTAAATATTGATGTTAATAAGATTGAGGAAAAAATTACTCATGGAGGTGCTACCTCAAAAACAAGGGCAATCATCCCGGTTCATTATGCCGGCTGTCCGTGTGAGATGGATGAGATACTTGATTTGGCTAAGAAATATAATCTTGTGGTGATCGAGGATGCAGCCCATGCCACAGAAACAGAATATCATGGCAAAAAGGTAGGCTCTATTGGGGATATGGCTGCCTTTTCCTTTTATGCTACAAAAAATCTCACCACAGCAGAGGGTGGGAT
>JBDRAP010000026.1:0-3664 GCA_043823615.1 bacterium | reverse complement strand
CATAGAATATCAAGGTCCGAGTGTAAGTGGAAATAAAAATGTTTCACCAAAGATTAATTGGGTTGGCTCTGAAGAATATACCATGGATGGTGTTAATCCAAATGTTGGGACACTTGGAACAAATCTGGTATTTAGTGTTAGGTATGAGGATCCAGAAAGCCAGGCACCAAAGGATGGGTATCCAAAGGTATCTATCTATAAGGATACAAATATATTGGTTGGCAGCTATCAATTAGTGAATGTTGGTACAAGTACCTATGCACAGGGGGCAGTATTTGCAACTACAGATGTAATAAATCTACCCATTGGTGCTTACAGCTATAAATTTGAGGCATATGATAATCTCAATTCTATAGCTACCGGTGTGCCAACTAAGTTAAAGAATGGGTTGATGATTACCAATGCCCCTGTGCTTTCATGGATTGGGGATGTTGGGTACGAGACAGATGGTGTGAATCCAGAGAGTGGTGTGGTAAAGAAGACACAATTCAGGTATCTGGTAAGGTATCAGGATGCAGATAATAATTCACCAGCTGCCGGATATCCAAAACTGTACATTACTAAGACTGATGGCACGCCAATACCAGGCAGTCCATTTGCCATGCAGATTGTTGCCGGAAGCGGTGTATCGTATAATGGGTTGTATGAGTGTAAAGGGATTATATTCAGAGAGTCGGGTGAGTATAAGTACAGGATTGAGGCGTATGACAAGAATATGATGAGAGCTGAGGGTAATGCTGCAGATGTAGATATGATTAATCCGGTGATCAGTAGTGAATGGGCAGTACAGATGAATCGGACGGTTGTTGTGGAGAAGGTGTTGGATACTTATAACTATCCAAATCCGAGCTATGACGGCAAGACAACATTTGTATGTGAATTCGATCAATCAGGCACACTTACGAATAATAGTGCTAAGGTGAGTGTAGATGTGTATGATGTGGCAGGGGATCCTGTCTGGTCAGGTAGTAAGGATAGTCTGAGTGTGCCTGTAGAGATTGAGTGGAACTGTCGGAATGAGGCAGACAGGGAAATAGCTAATGGTGTGTATATCTACCGGATGATTGTTGAGTATAATGGCAGGCGAGAAGTAAAGATTGGGAAAATGGCAGTCATTAGGTAGAGAATTTTTAGGTATTAGTGGTGGCTCGCTTTCCTCCACAGGGGCCACCACTCGGCTTTAAGCCAAATGGGTTAATTGTGAAGTTGTTGTTTGTGATAGTCGCAAACAACAGGATTGCGTAGTGGATAGTAGGGTAATCGTTCAGCCCTCAATTTTAATAGATGCTGAATGCTTACAAAAAAGAAGGTGAGTCTGATGAAGTGTATGTTAAAAGTCATATTTATAGTAATAATAGGTTCGTTCCTGATAACTGATGTTTTTGGAGTAGCACCCCTGGCAGCAGCCACAAAGGATGCTGGTCAGGCAGCAAGGTATCTGCGAATAGGTGTTGGGGCAAGGGCACTTGGTATGGGTGGGGCGTATGTTGCTGTGGCTGACGATGCCTCTGCCTGTTACTGGAATCCGGCGGGATTAGTACAGCTTAAGGGCAGAGAGGTACAATCAATGTATTCCTTGCTTTCTATGGACAGAAAATATAACTTTTTGAATTATGCCCAGCCAATGAAAGATAGTAGATGCTTTGGAGTTTCTGTTATTGATTTTGGGGTAGGGGATATTCGTGAAATGACATCAGAACAAAAGGATATGGGACGATTTAGTGACCATGAGAATGCCTTTATTGTGTCTTATGCCGGCAACATGGAGAACGGATTATTGCTTGGTGGTAATCTGAAGTATATTGCTCAAAGCATGAATCCCTCAACTGGTAAAAGTAGTGCTGATGGGATTAGCGTGGATATGGGGATGTTGTGGAAGCCAAAACAGGATATATCCGTTGGTTTTATCCTGCAGGATGTTGGTGGTTCACTGAAATGGGATACAGGGCACAAGGATCGCTTGCCAATAGTGATTAAGGCAGGGACAGCCTATCGATTAATGGGTGATCATTTACTTTTGGCATTAGATGTTGAAAAGGTAGTTCATAATAAAAAATCAAGGCTGCATCTTGGTGGGGAGTATAATCTGAATAAGAATGTCTCCATGAGATTAGGTGTAGTTTCTGCTTATGATACATTTCCTACCGCAGGGTTAAGCCTCAAGTTTCCGCTTCTTTTGTTTACCAAGCAAACCTTTTGTATGGATTATGCCTTTGCCCAAGATACCTTCAGTGATTTTGACGAGGCAGATGGGTTTGACGGCTCCAAGTATAACCATCGGGTTTCAGTGGCTATAGGATTTTAATCCTGGGGGTCAAATAGGTATCAATTCTTTTGATTCGGCATTCTCTTCTTCATTGTATGGATTCTCATCATTATTTACACAACTTCACAAGGGGCTAACGGGTTGCGAATTTTTTGAAGTTCGCTTGAATTTGCTGAAAAAGTAATCGGTCAGTCATTGGTAGGAAAAAGAGGATAGTAAACTATACAGATGTGTAAAAAAGGAGAAAGGGGGAATGGGGAGAAGTGGAGAAAGATATGTCATTACAATATGTTGAGAATTCTTCTCCAATTCTCCCCCTTCCCCCTTTCTCCTTCTCCTTACACATCTTCCCTACTGATAACTGACCCATTACCTGAAAAAAACTCTTTTTTGTTGACATCTGTTAAAATGTATGGTATAAATGTAATCGTTCAGGTAACTATTCAGGTATCCTGACTAATGTAGGGGCAATCCCCCCGTGGTTGCCCTTTCTGTAAAACGGTTGCCCTCTGTGTAGGTGCAGACCTATGTGTCTCTATCCAATAACTCATGTGGTTGCCACATTATCAGGGCAGGCACAGGGGCCTGCCACTACACAGGAACAAACATTCTGACTCCTGTATTCTGAATTCTTGCTACCTGAATAGTTACTCGTTCAGGTGTCAGGCATCGTAATTGGATAGTTGGGGTCTTGATTTCCTAACTATAAGACTGCCTCAGACTCTTTGGTTTGCAAGGCTGTTTTTGGTGGGCAATTGGACATTGTCCATGTCAATTTTTACTAAAATCCAAATTCAAGGAGGACTCAAAATGAACAGGATGTTGTTTGTGATTATGTCCATTGTTTTGTTTTTCTATACAAACGCAAGTGCTCAATCAGCTTTGCCTCAGGTAAGTATTGTCAGTATGCCAAAGATTGTGCCAAAGGTAAAGGGTGAGCAGATATACTATAAAGCACTTCAGGAAACACAATTTGTGATTTGTGCTGAGGATCCTGCAGGAATAAATAGTATTTTGGTAAAGATTGATGACCATGAATTTATACCCTATACAGGACCAATAACTATTCCATCTGGCAAACACATTATTACAGCAAAGGCACAAAGCACAGCAGGATTGTGGTCCAATGAATACAAGGTCAATGTCTTGATGAAGGATAGACGAGCAGATATTGTTATTGGATTGTGTGGTGTATTTTTTCTTATAATAGCACATCTGGTAGGATAGTCTGGTTTATTTGCAAGGATTCTTTAATCTTCGCACATGCCAGTAGCAAGTGCAACATTATTTACAGAAGAAGAACCACAAAGGGTGTAAATCCATTAATACAATCCTTGTCAGATTCTCATTTGCAATCACCTTAGTTATCGCTCACAATTATTTTCCCTAAGTGTTTAC
>JBDRAP010000025.1:0-6081 GCA_043823615.1 bacterium | reverse complement strand
TGTTTTCAGCCTGAGTTATAAGCCCTTCCTGTGGTTCAGAGATATTTAATGATGGGGATTTGGTAGTAAGAAATAACAATAACCCAATACTTGCTACCAGAATAATGATCAATATTGCCAATATTTGTCGAATAGACATCTTTTCAACCTCCTCGTATAATTTCAACCTACTGTCGTGTCAATTCTTAATTGTCGGATAGTTGTAATGGGTCAGTTAATTGGGGGAATTGGACACACCCCCTAACCCCTCTCAAGAGTTACACACCCCGTCTGCTTCGCAGCCACCCCTCTCAAGAGGGGATTTTCTGTATTCCCCTCTAATAAGAGGGGTTAGGGGTGTGTAACATTCTCCGCTAAAACAGAAAATACCTTTTGTTAAACAATTCTCCCCCAATTCACTGACCCATTACGGATAGCTTAATATGTAGTCCATGTACAATTACAAACATACAGCCACAACGATGGACAACCACAAGGAGGGAGCCCCTCTGGCAGGTTGTCCGTCTACAAAATGGCTACTCTTTCAATTCAGTGGTTCACAGGCTGGAAGCCTGTGCTACCATTACTCATTGTGTCCCTATATGCGAAGATTCATATGTTTTTGTGCGAATAATCTGATACTCCTCTGGGTTGTGTTCCATTATATCAGGAATCCTTTCTATAACAATATCCTCTATGGCTATTGCCTTACCCTTTTCTATGGCTATGGGTTCTGTTTCCAGCCAGAAGTATGTCCCATGTTCAATCCTCAATTTACATGTATCTATCTCAATATAAGGAAAAGTAAACTCTCCGGTAGGGGCTGAATAGTCTTCTTTAAGCTGAGTATTATTTTCTGTAAGGAGCCTAACCTTGACAGAAGAAACCGTCTTAAAGAGCGGCTTGCCTGAGCTATCCAATTCCTCAGATTTCTCAACCATCCTTCCCTTCAAAAGACCGCCAACAGTAACCGTAATAGTTAAGGCAGTATCCTCCTCTGGTTTTGTTAGATCAACAACCTTTATCCTTTCTGGAACTATACCCTCTTTTTTGCAAATAAAACGATATTTCTGTTTTTTTAAGCCAGCAACCTTAAACATACCCTGTGGTTGAGTTTTTGCAAAGCAGACAGTTTCTCCTTTTTCTTCGCTTACTACCTTAATATCTACATCTCCTATCCCATCGCCTGTAACTGTATCCACCACCTTGCCTGAAAGTACATTCCCTTGTGTAAACTGGTTTATACCCACACACCCTGCCATTTGAATACAACAAACAATAAATAACGAAATTAACGCAAGTTTTTTTATAGACATATACATCTCCTCCGTATAATTGAAAATTTAGGGGTCAATGATTGGCAGGGAAATTGTTTAAGCAGAGCAGAACACACCCCTAACCCCTCTTATTAGAGGGGAATACAGAAAATCCCCTCTTATTAGAGTGGAATACAGCAAATCCCCTCTTGAGAGGGGGTAGGGGGTGTGTATCTTTCTTATGGAAATCCCTACCAAATCACTGACCCATTACGACCATTTCCTTAATTTTTAATTACTGAACATTCTCCATATCCACTTCCTTTTCACCCCTGTCACCCGAATAGCCACAACACTTATATCATCCGTACTATTATTTGCCATAGCCGTATCAATTAATTTACCACACATCCCATCCATATCCTCAATATTCTGAACCACAATCTTAGCCATATCTTCCTCTGCAACCACACCATTTAATCCATCCGAGCAAAGTAAAAATACATCATCTTCCTCTATTAATCTAACATTAATATCAATCTCAACAGTATCTTCTATACCCAATGCCCTGGTAATAATATTCCTTTTGGGATGAGCCTCCATTTGTTTTAGTGTCAGATGTCCATTTTGATAAAGCTCCTGTACCAAGGAATGGTCAGTAGTAAGTTTTTCTATCCTTTTATCATGGATACGATAGCAACAACTATCCCCGACATGGGCAACATAGGCTTTTTTCTGGTCAAAATATATCGCTACTACCGTTGTTCCCATTCCACTTAAATTTGGATTATCCAATACATATTTTCTTAAAGATGAATTTGCCTTTAAGATACTATGTTTCATGGCGTTAGCAGGAAGTTTCAATTCCTCAAGCTCTAAGTGAAAACACTCAATTATGGTTTCTACCGCCATTCTGCTGGCTAATTCTCCACCAACAGCTCCACCTATACCATCTGCAAGAACATAGATATCCTCTGACATGCCATTATTTGGAGATAACCCAAAATAATCCTGATTGCATTCCCTTGCCATGCCCTTAATGCTTTTACCGCTTACTATCAGTTGCAAGGATTTTCTCTCCTCCTCCCCTCCTGCTACCCCTGCCAGCAAGGGACATTCAATACCGTAGGCGACAGGCTACGGTGCCTGCCCCCTGTCTCTACTCTGACAAAAAGTTTACCTCTATCTGTTCAAACGATTTTGCAACCTCTATACTTTTCTTGATAGGGGTATTATAGCCACTGATTGGTTGAACCTCTATCAGGTGTTTTCCCTTAGATACATGATCAATCTCCAGACATGAATCGTGTGTCTGGTATGTCTTATTATCCATAATCACCTTTATCCCTGGCACATCTGAGGTAATAACCACTGTATGCTTAGGGACAGCCAATCCATATATCAAATAGCTGAGATACAAGAATAAACCCACAGTTGCTATGCCACCGCATATGGTCATGATAAATTTAGCCATGCCCAAAGAAGGCTTTTTTATTGCTGGAGGGGAATAGTTATCCCTATCCTGAAGGTATCTTTGGAGCTCATGGGTTGTTTCAATTTTTTCTTTGTATAATGAAGACAAGTAGTTGTGAATAGCATGATACATCTCTAAGGCATCATTATATCTATCCTTTGAATTTAATGCCATTGCCTTGGCAATGATTCGTTCTACCTCTCCGGATATAGTTGAATCGATCTTGTGTGGGGACTGGTATTGTCCTATAGAAATTTTCTTCATGACCTTTAATTCAGAAATTTCTTCTCCAAAGGGTTTGCAGCCAGTAAGAATCTCATAAAGAACTACACCAAGGGAATAAATATCTGTTTTATAGTCTATTGGCTCACCCTCAATCTGCTCCCTGGACATATATTGTACAGTTCCGACAATAGTAACAGGTTTAGTCATATCAGTAACATTAACCGCCCGAGCAATACCAAAATCTGTCAGCTTCACCATTCCATCCATAGAGATCATGATATTAGATGGTTTTATGTCCCGATGGACGATAGAATAATGTTCTTCTCCGCAATAGTGGAATTTCCTCTTATGAGTATGCTCTAACGCCTGACACACCTCTGAAACAATCAAAAGACCAATCAAAAGGGGCATTTTCTCCTTTTTCATCAACTCTCTCAGAGTAACCCCATCCACATATTCCATCTCAATATAATATACCCCATCATCCATACCCGCATTGTAGACAGCAATGATATTAGGATGTTGGAGTTGAGCGATAATCTTTGCCTCTCTTTCAAATCGTTTTAGAAATTCCTCATCCCTTGCCTTATCCGGATCCAAAATCTTTACTGCTCGAATAATATCTAACCTTTTATGCCTTGCCTTGTGAACAGTAGACATTCCGCCCTTGCCAATCTCTTCCAGAATTTCGCAGTCACCTATACACCTTCCATTATTTTTGACAGGGGATTGGTACACGGCCGTTTTATCTTCGCTATTTGTAGGGGTATTCATTTTTTTTAGCCTCCTTAAATCAATCCAATCCAGATGGAAAAAAGATTCACGCAAAGATCGCAGAGAATTCGCAAAGAATGTAGAGGAAGAGAGAAAAAGATGAGATCTTCCTCATTTTTCTGATAATCTGCGTAATCTGCGTAATCTGCGTAATCTGCGGATTAAATCTTAGTCAATCCCCGCTCTAATATTATGTTGAAATAGCATAATCAGGATCTTCTCCGCAGATTGCTTCATAATATTTTCATCACCAGACTTTTTCATCAGTTTTTGATAGCACTGATATAAAGCCGTCCATACCTGAACACAAATCTCCGGCTCCCATGCCTTAAGAGAGACGGTGTCAATCTCTTTGTCTAATCCCTCCAGAATCGCTTTTGCCCATTCTGTTTTGCCAAGTTGCAAGCAATATTTCCCAGCAGCTAATCGCCGCATAAACCTTTTCTTATATGAAGTCTGCTGATTCATTCCTTGCTGCAATACCCTCAATGCCCCTTCCAGATTTCGTTGAGTGATCAACTCAAGTGCTTCCTGTAAATCTGCATCATCATTCTCGCCACTGATTTCTCCAACCTGAAGCTGTTCACCGTCCATTGATATGACCTGTGTTGCTATCCACTGCATGGTCTCTTCATCTGCAAATGGTATGCCATTAGAAAAGCTTAAATCCATGATTCCCGGCAACCTATTCAGAAAAGCCTCTGTCTCTGAGGCTATTACTCTGGCTGTATCTTCATACCCTATAGACATAAGCCCATTATAAGTCATTCTCTGGAGATCAAACCAGAAGGTAGTACCTGGATCCTGAAAGGTACTCTCAGCTTCCTCAATCAAGGCTAACCAGTTGCCTTGTTTGTTTAGATTCTTAAGGCTATCACTCACCTGAGTTTTTGGGACAGGAATCCTTGTTTTCCCATCCCCTCCTGCAGGTGGTATGCTGCGCACAGTATCCCATTTGATACATCGCAGAAGGCGATATGGCAAGGGATCTTGTAGATTATTTGCCCGTAGGGATGATGCCATCTGTCGAATAGCATTGATAATCTCAGTATTACCCTGACCGGGCTGCGGTAGTATTATCTGAGGGGACGATGGTATGTTCGGTGTAGTTGGTACTGAAGCAGATTCAATGGCTGATGGTGCTGCCAAAACCTCTGCAGGTGATGCCTGTTGTTTGTCAATCTCCTGAGATTTGGGCTCTTTTACAGTGGCTGTGGGTTGTATACTCTCCGCCTGCTCTGAAAATCCGCTAATCATGTTGGATATGGATGGTGGATCCTGATCTGCAAACCTTTCCCGAATTAATTGATCAAGCCTCTTGATCAATTCATAAGCATCCAGAACAGCTTGTGATTCCTTTGGAGAAGGGTTGCGGACTGTAAGAAGATTCCCCAGCCTCTGGTTCAGCCACTCTATAGCCAGCTTTCGTGCCTTTGGCTTTTGAGGGAATAAGCCATCCCAGAAATTTTCTAAGATATGGCAATATATCCTGAGCCCATCACATACGCCCTGATACCCTTCCTTTTTGAACAATCCTACACACAGATAACCTGCAATGGTCAGGTCTTTCGACTTCTCTATCAGGATCTTTCGGCTTAAATCAACCACATTATCCCAGTTGATAGCATCCTGAGCAGAGCTCATCGCTGTAAGTTTTTGAATCTCACCCACTACTTCCTGATACTCAAGTTCATATCGAGCATCCCTGCCAGACGGCGAATTATCACTAATAGGTTGCATGTAAATTTCAATATTCATCGTTCATCCTTGCCTGCGACTTGAGTTAAATCCAGCACATGCTGATATTCACCGATATTATTTCCAAGTAGTTGTGTATCATCAGGGCTCGGATTACGCCAGAGTATATTGAATGATAACAAATCACCTGTCTCATCCCTTTGCGGGAAAAGGATGGTTGGTATTGAGAGTTGCCCGGGAAAGTTTGCCCGAATAAACCGTATCCATATCTCTATCTGCATGGGTATATCTATCGAACTTGCTAATGGTAGTCTCAGGGCAATATCAGGCTCTCTGCTCTTTACTATCCAAGGTAATGAGAGTATACCAGATACATCCTGTAACAGATTATGCCGGCATTGCCTGCCATTTTCCATAGCTAAAGAATCAATAAGTACATCTATAGGGATCTGTCGCAGCTGCTCAGAAATATCTGCCGGTGCCTCCATATCCTCAATATCCAGACTCAAGCCCCGATATTTTTTATAAAACTCCGAGACATCCCCTACCTCGTTTACAGCAGCATAATATCCCTCTAAGGCTTCCCATATTGGAACCAGTGCATTTATTCCTGTCTCTTTTAATACCCCCCTTGGAAGTACTACAAAAAATGCAAATGGGAATCGTCTCAATCCG
>JBDRAP010000024.1:0-2715 GCA_043823615.1 bacterium | reverse complement strand
AAACACTTAGGGAAAATAATTGTGAGCGATAACTAAGGTGATTGCAAATGAGAATCTGACAAGGATTGTATTAATGGATTTACACCCTTTGTGGTTCTTCTTCTGTAAATAATGTTGCACTTGCTACTGGCATGTGCGCTGTAATATAATCTAACACATACATTGAAAAATGTCAATAACTTTTTCATCTCCAAGGGTAATCCCTCAGTTACGGATTGAGAAATATGTAATAGGCAGTCGGAAGGCTGTTACGGAATGGGAATTTGGCACGAGAAGCATACAGCATATTGAACTAACCTCAGTATCCGGCACTATATATGGTATGATATTGCCACTGATTTTTAGTTCCGTAACAGCCTGTCGGAAGCCCAAAACTTGTTTGGGTGGTAAATTTCCGTTTGCACAGGTCGAAATTTTATCCTGATAATCTGCGAAATCTGCGTCCTCTTGTCTTTTACTTTGTTACCCACTTAATCCCTTTTACAATATCGCTCCAGAGCATCCTGCTGTCCCTCAGATACACCCTTCTTCTGGATAGGAATTGTCTGATAATACTTCCAAGTCGAATATTATGCCAATAAAATTTGTGAAGCAGTTCCTGACTTAGTTGTTGAAATCTTTCAGGTTCAATACTAATTGTCCGTCGATGAGGGTCAATGAGAAAATAATCCCTTGGGTGTCTGGTCAGGAAATCATTAATCTCCATGTCGTTATGATATATCCCTGCCTCAACCCCAAGCTCAAAGAGTCTGGTCGATGGATATGGTGTGTATAGAAATATCCCGGCATGTGGCGGATTTATCTCCTTCATAAGTGTATGGGTTGCCTCCATATCTGCTTCTGTTTCTATGGGCATACCCATCATAAAATATCCACCCCAAAATATCCCGCTTTTATTCAGTATCCTGCCTGCCTCACGAATTTGTTTAACAGAGATACCCTTTTGGATAATTTCCATTACCCTTTCGCTGCCGCTTTCAATCCCTACCTTTATCAGATTACATCCAGCTTGTTTCATCAGCTTGAGCATTTTTTCATCAATCAAGTTTACACGGGTAGCACAACTCCAGTTGATATTCAACCCTTCCCTGATTATCCTTTCGCATAACTCCACAGTTCTTTCATAACCCACACCAAACGAGTTATCATAAAATATAAACTGTGTTGTTCCAAATCTATCTCGCAGAAATCGTATCTCTTCAATAACACTGTCTATATTCCTATGCCGTACTGATGATTGATTGGATAATCTGCCATTCCAGACCAAGGCACAAAAGGCACACCTGAATGGACAGCCCCTGCCTGTTACCATCATGCCCATATCCTCGCCTGTATAGGCATTGATATTCATCAATGCCTCTCGTGCCGGCAGGATATTAATATCCGCAAGAATAGCCTTATCCGGATTATGGATAATCTTCCCATCCTGCCGATACGATAATCCTGATATACCGCTAAGCTCAAGCCCATCCCTCAAGCTGCAAACGAGTTTCAGAAATACTGTCTCGCTCTCTCCCCTTATCGCCATATCAATATATTCACACTTGAATGGGTCGTCTGGTCTTAAGGTAGGATATTGTCCCTCAACCACAACCACACAATCAGGATAGTATTTCTTGATTAATTCTGCTGTTTTTATTACTGAACCAAACCGGGTTACACTCGCTGTAATACACGCTATGTCAGGCTTACACCTGTCCAAAACAGCCCTCATCTCTACCCATGCAGGATGATTTTCGTCATTCAACCCCTGCGTATACATCAACAGTCTTTGATATTCATCGCTGAAGTCAATATCATTCCCCCGATTGACAACATCAGCATCAAATATAGCTACACCCTCAAACCCATGTGCCTTAAGAATAGCAGCAATATATGTTAATTCTAAGGGATAGTATCGATGGATAAAGCCTGTAAATCGTTTGAATGGTGGATCAATCAATAATATTCGCATTGCATTTCCTTATTTAGCGGTAACTCGTTCAGGTAGATAGACCTTTTTTCCCTTTATTTTGAAAGAAATCGCAAAAACGCCTCTAATAGCTTTGATTTTGTCTTTTTTTGATGCAGAACAAGATAAAATTCTTTTTTAATTTCAAAGTCTTTGATGAGCACCTTCTTAAGTATGCCTGATTTTAGTTTATCATGCACTATTTGTTGATTAACAAAGGCTATCCCTTGGTTAGCCTGAACAGCCTGTACAATTGCACCGGTTGAACCCAATTCCATGACAATATTCATAGCAGACTCATTAACTCCCTTTTTCTTAAGTTCACTGCAAATGCTCATGCGTGTTCCGGAACCCTCTTCACGAACAAGAATAGGTTCTTCAAGCAATTCCTCTAAGGTAATTTCTTCCCTTGCAGCAAAGGGATGGGATGGATGGACAATAAGAACCAAACTGTCTGATGTGAATTTTTCTAAAGCCAGATCATTGTGCTGAACATCTGCCCCAACTATACCCAGATCTAATTTATGGGATAACATCTGTTTTATTATCGCAGATGTATCTAATATTTTCAAGGATATTTCAATCAATGGGTATTTCTTCTTGAATAATCCAAGTAATTCCGGCATGATGCTCTCACCAATCGTTACCCCTGCACCAATTATAATCTTGCCATATATCTTCTGACCAGTGGATTCGCAAAGCGCACCCTTGACATGGTCTATTCGTTCTAATATTTCTTTGGCATGTTGGTATAAAATCTGACC